>WGEI01000051.1 GCA_015492875.1 Anaerolineae bacterium
CAAGAGGCCTATGAGGCGGCGGGCGGTTATGAATATACTGCGCGACTGCGGATAGTATTGGCGGGGCTGGGCTTTACGGAAGCAGACTATGACACACCACTGCCACAGCTCAGCGGCGGCCAACGCACGCGGGCGCTATTGGCGCGGCTACTGCTGGAAGCGCCCGATTTACTCATCCTCGACGAGCCGACGAACCACCTCGACATTGAAGCGGTGGAATGGATGGAGAACTATCTGAAGTCGTTCAGCGGGGCGGTGTTGGCCGTGAGCCACGACCGTTATTTTATCGATAACTTCGCCAGCACTGTGTGGGAGCTGGAATTTGGCATGTTGGAAGTGTATCGCGGCAACTATAGCCACTATGCTCGCCAGCGTGAAGAACGGCGTGAACGCCTGCTGAAAGAGTACGAACAGCAGCAAGCATTCCTCGCTAAAGAAGAGGCTTATATCCGCAAGAACATGGGCGGGCGTTTGACCGCACAGGCCAAAGGGCGGCTGAAGCGCCTGCAAACGATGGCCAAACGCGGCAAAATTATCAACAGGCCGCCGCGCAACCGCCGCAAAATGCACCTGCGCTTGAAGGCCAACGCGCGCAGTGGCGACGAAGTGCTCAAGACGCGCGGGCTGGTCGTGGGCTATGACGAACCGCTGTTACAAGTGCCTGACTTCACACTGTATCGCGGAGAAACGGCGGCGCTTATTGGGCCAAACGGCGTGGGCAAAAGCACCTTCTTAAAAACGATCGTCGGGCAATTAGCGCCCTTAGCGGGCGAAGTGCAGTTGGGCGCACAGGTGAAAATTGGCTACTTTGCGCAGGCGCACGAAGATTTGCACGCGGCGAATACCGTGCTCGACGAACTGCTGACAGTGCGCAACTTGCCCATCGACGAGGCGCGGAATTATCTGGGGCGCTTCTTATTCAGCAATGACGATGTCTTCCGCAAGGTGGAGACGCTCTCTGGTGGCGAACGGGGGCGGTTGGCATTGGCCAAGCTGGCGCTCGATGGCGCTAATGTGCTGTTGCTCGATGAGCCGACTAACCACCTTGATATTGATAGTCAAGAAATTTTGCAATCCGTGCTAGAGGGGTATGACGGGACAATTATCCTCGTCACCCATGACCGCTATCTGGTCAATGCTCTGGCAACCCAAATTTGGGCGGCCATGACGGGGCAATTGCGCGTATTCACTGGCGGCTATGTGGATTACTTAGAAGCGCGCGAACGTGAACGGCAAGCCAAGCTGAGCCAACAGCGCGAACAGGACGCAGGGCGCAAAGCCGCACAATATGCCGAAAAGAAACACGGCCTAAACCCGTATCAATTGCAGCAGCGGCTGGAAGCGCTGGAAAATGAGATTGAGGCGCTAGAAGCGCAAATGGACGCGTTGACAGCAGCGATTGACGAGGCGGGCGCGGCAGGTGATACCGAACAAGTGCGGGAATTGGGCGAGCGCTATACCGAGATGGAAGCCGCATTGCAAGCCGCGATGGAAGAATGGGAGCGGTTGGCGGAATAGATACCATGCCGCAGGCGAGGTATCGCAGGCGGGCGCTGCCCCATGCCCCGTTGGGCGAATGCAAGGCATTCGCAAAATGGGATAAAGGTGAACGTGGCGGTTGCGATAGTCCATCATAGCGCCGCGCTTGATAACAACCCCAACAGGATTTTCAAGGCTAGTTGGCCTCGACGACTAGCCCTGAAACGGGGTTTGGGGGCAGTCCGTCCCCATAACTGGCGGAAGTTCGTTTGGGGCGCTGCCCCTTGCCCCGTGAGGGAAAATGCGGAGAGCTTCTCGCCCTTCAAAATGGGGTATAATCATAGCGCTCAGGTGCTGAGAAAGGATGTCTCATGTATACCCGCCCACCACGCTTATTTGACCGCCATTTTGCTATTGGCTACATTTTGCCGGTCATTTTGTTTTTACTGGTCACCTATGGCGTATTGAGACAATTCGGCCTGCTAGAAGATTTGCCCGCCCGCATCGAGAGCGATTTACTCGGCTGGTTGGCATTGCTGGCGGCGCTGACCTTCTTCATCAGCCTCATTCTCGTTGTGCTCAACCTAGAGATTATCCGCACATTAGCCGGCTTCGGGCGGTTCAATCCGGCGCGTTTGCTCATCGCCATTGAGCGCGGCAACTTCAAAAGGCTTTACAATGCGATTGATTACCTAGACGAACAATATCGCAAACATGAGGAAGAGGGGAAGCCGTTCCCCATGCAACTCAACAGGCGGCGGGATTTACTGTGGCATGTGGCGGCTAGCCGTTTTCCAGAGCGCTTAATGTATGTCCAGCCAACGGCCTTCGGCAACACCTTGCGCGCGTTTGAGGCCTATCCGCGCGTCATGTATGGGTTGGATGGGCGAGCAGGGTGGGCGCGCCTTTTGGCCGTTATCCCCGATGCCTACCATCGAGAAATCGCCACCACCAAAGCCTATACCGATTTCTGGATTAACTTATGGCTATTCAGCGTCGTTGTCCTCGTCGAATATGGCGCGCTAGCACTCATCTATGGCGACATCCGCGCGCTCTATATCCCGCTGTTGGCATTAGCGGCGGCGCTTTTCACGTCGTGGCGGGCGCGCCATGCGGCGGCGGATTGGGGCGAATTGGTGAATGCCGCGTTTGACGTTTTTCTGGTAGACCTGTATGAAAAGCTAGGGGTAGAGATACCGGCAACGCGCGATGAGGAGCGCGCCTTTTGGCAAAATTTCAGCATGGCTGTTCGCAATCGCTTCTCCGATGACCTTCCAGAACGCAGTACCCCCCAACCAGATGACGCGATAGACGAAAACTAGTACAACCGCCCCAAAACGGCAGGGCAGGCGGGGGAATAGGCCAACATATTCGGTCTCACTATGCTGATACTATGTTAACATACTCCCCCACAAAAACAGGGGACATAGCGGTGAGTGGGGTAGGGTAAAGGGGGCGGCTGTCGCCTACTAGCATCACCAGCGAGGCCAACGAAACTTGCGGCTAGGGCGTGATTTCTGCAGGCGCGCTAGGCAAAAATCACGGTGTGACCAGCAACCGCAAAACGCCACCATGCGGCGCGCCAGTACACCAACGTGAGCTATCTCTACAGCAACTGACGTATTCATCAGGGGGCAAACGGAGCGCGAAAACCGTTATCCCACACGGCAACGGTCTAATCCCACATATTCAGAATTTGGGATAAACACCATCACGGCTATCGCCAACTCATTCCCGTACTTTGCTCGTCGCCCAGCCATAACAACGACCGAGACGCACGATGACAGCCCATCACTGTGCGTAAAGCGGTATATCGCTCAATGAGCTTATTGACTAGCACAACCCCAATAGTGACATTTTTCACAATTTATTGTGAATTTTATCACTAATTATATTGAGGCGGGCGCGGTATGATAGTCACGACAAAAGAGCTATTGTGAGGCATCTTGCGAGATACGCTTCACCGAAGTAGACGGAAATCCAACGCAAACACTTCGGCATAAGCATAGCTCCCTTGCTCAAACGTAAGCCTTTTCGTCTCCTGCTCCCCCCCTTATCTGCGCGCCAAAGATAAGGGGCTTTTTTGTTGTATACTCATGATTGAAAAACCACAGCGCAATTATCTATACTTATGTTCTATTATCCGCTATAATATTGGGATAATTTGGGATAAATATCAGGTGTGACACAATGGAACTCTCTGTACTTCAAGAAAATCTCGCCAAAGGGCTGAGTATTGTGAGCAAGGCGGTCGATAGCCGCCCGAACTTGCCTGTATTGGCCAACATATTGCTAGCAGCAGATGATGCGCGCTTGCGCCTCTCGGCGACGAATTTAGAGATGAGCATCACCTGTTGGATAGGGGCGAAAGTGAGCCAGCCGGGGGCCATCACCCTGCCGGCCAAAACTTTGAGCGACCTCGTCGCCAATCTCTCTCCAGAACGGGTTGACCTCTCGCTAGATACGACCAGCCAGACCATGCGCATTCGCTGTGGGGCGACCAAGTCCAATATCCGCGGCATCGACGCTGACGAGTTCCCCAGCGTGCCAACGGGCGGGCAAAACGATGTCATCGTGCCGGGCGCTGTCCTCAAAGAGATGATTGCACAGACCGTTTTCGCCGCCGCCAAAGATGAAGCGCGCCCTATCCTCACAGGCGTCTATATCCACTTCGAGGGCGATGTGCTGACGATGGCATCGGCAGATGGGTATCGTTTAGCCGTGCGCACAACGAAAATTGACAGCAACTTCGCCGAGCCGTTCTCTATGGTTGTGCCCGCGCGCAATCTGGCGGAAGTAGGCCGTATCATCAGCGATGAGGATGATGAAGTAGGCATCACGCTACCCGGCGGGCGCAATACGGTCATGTTCCACCTACGCAATGTCGATATTTCTTCGCAATTGCTAGAGGGCAAATATCCGGACTTCAGCGCCATCATCCCGCGCCAATACCGCACGCAAACGGTGATGTATACCAGCGATTTACTGCGCGCGTGCCAACGGGCTGAGATTTTCGCCCGTGATAACGCCAACAGCGGGCGCATTTTCGTCAAGCCACCCAAAGCGCCGGGCGAGCCGGGCGAGGTCGTTGTGCTGGGGCGCAGCATCGAACGTGGCGATAATGAGGGTATGCTGGATGCTGCCGTTGAGGGCGAAGAGCTGGATATTGCCTTCAATATCCGCTACCTGATTGATGTGCTGCGTGTCATCAATGAAGAACGCGTCGTTTTCCAAAGCAACGGCAAAACCGAACCGGGCGTCATCCGCCCAGAAAATCGGGATGATTTCATCCACGTTATCATGCCGATGAGCGTCAATAGTTAACCCCAAAACGCCGCCTGCAAATGCTTAAGATACGCCGCGCTAGGGTAGTGCGGCGTAATGCTTTATCAAGCAAGCGCTTTTCCCACACCGAAAATATCCCAAATCCCCAGCGCCCTATATCCCAAAAATTTTCCCAAAATAAACTTTTTAATTCTTATAATTAACATTATTTCGTGAATTATTACAAAGTTTTGAACATTAGCACCCCTATTACATGTTTATACAATGTTCAAAACTCTCGAAAATTGTTCAAAACTTTAGAACAGTATGTGTAATATACATAGAAAAATTGACGTAATTCTTCGTAATTGTTCAAAACTTTTTTCGTAATTGTCGAAAATTGTTCAAAACTAGGGGAGTTTTGAACAATGGTTTGTTCAAAACTTTTTAATGACGATTGAAATAAACTCTCGATTTTTGGGTTATAAAACGTTATACTTGGGTTATATAGGGGGGTACTTGGGATATATCGTTAATATTTCGTAATTCCTTACAAAGTTTTGAACATTTTGAACACCCCTACTACTAGGGACTACGAGTTATACTCTAATACCTAAAGAGGGACGCTTTTTTAGTAGGCCGCATCTCCCAGCTCTTCGCACCAAAAAGCATAAAATGCTAAACTATATATGCTCTCGTTTTCTTAAGGGTTGAATCAGCCATGAGCACAGAAATGATGGAACAACGATTAGAAGCTTTAGAGCGCGAGGTCGCAATTTTGACGCGCCTTGTTGAAGCGAGCACCAGTTTGAATTCAACTTACCAACTGGAAGCGCTTTTGACAAAGATTATGGACATCGCCGTAGAAATCACAGATTGTGAAGCGGCCTCCGTGCTCTTGTGGAATCAAAAAACGCGCGAACTATTTTTTGCCGCAACGACATCTGACGGGGCAAATGAACTCATCGGCAAGCCTGTGCCATTGGATAGTATTGCCGGCCAAATTGTTTTAGAAAATAAAGTTATTCAGATTGATGATGCAGAGCGTGACCCGCGTATCTACCGTAAAGTGGGCGAAGAGGTGCAATTCGTCACGCGCTCGCTGCTTGGCGTGCCGATGACCTTTCAGGGGCGTGTTATTGGCGCAGTAGAAGTTTTGAACAAACGCACCCTACCCTTCACTCCCAATGATGTCCATTACCTACAAACGTTAACATCACAGGCGGCTGTTGCTATTGAAACGGCACAGCTGGTTATGCAATTACGCCGCGCCAATGAAGAGATGGCCGAACTAGATGAACTGAAGAACCGTTTCATCGCTATCGCCTCGCATGAGCTACGCACGCCATTAGGCGTCATTTTGGGGTATGCTAGCTTTTTACAGGAAGAGACCTCTGACGAAGCCAGCGAGCACGCCTCTAAGGTGATGGCCAGCGCGTTGCAATTGCGGCGGATAATTGAGCAGATGGTGAACTTGCGCTATCTCAAGCAGAAGCAATCTGAACTCATACTTGAACCGGTGGCTGTCAGTGAATTGATTGAGGCGATGTACGAGGATTTCATCACATTGGCCAATGCACGCCATCATAAGCTGGATGTGCGGTTGCCACCGCCACACATAAAAGTGAAGGTTGACCCCAGCCGCATCACGATGGCTTTTACCAATTTGTTGAATAATGCGGTAAATTTTACACCAGAGGGCGGTATCATCGAAATTTTCACAGAACTCAAGGGACGGCGTGAAATTTGGATAACTGTGCGCGATAATGGCATTGGGATGACACCGGAGCAATTGAACCGCTGCTTTGATGAATTCTATCAAGCAGAAGACCATATGATACGTCGTTATGGCGGACTAGGTATCGGCTTGAGCATCACCAAAGCGGTAGCCGAAGCGCACAATGGCCGCATTTGGGCGGAAAGTGAAGGGCCAGGAAAAGGGACGGCTTTCACCATCGCCTTACCGCTTGCTGAGTAGTTTTATTTGAGGTATGAGTGCAGGAGAATAAATGATGAGCGTCACTTTCACATGGCTTGGCCATTCTGCATTTCTGTTTGATATTGACGGGCGTAAGCTGCTGGTTGATCCGTTTTTGACGGACAACCCCCTTGCGGCAATGAATGCCGATGAGATTGAGGCAGAGGCCATTCTCGTCTCACATGCACACGGCGACCACGTTGGCGATACCGTCGCCATTGCAGAGCGAACGGGCGCGGTGGTGGTTTGCAATTTTGAGATGGGCAACTGGTTCTTGAATCAAGGCGTGGAAAATGTCGCACAGGGCAACCCCGGCGGCACTTATGACGGCGGCTTCTTCAAGGCCAAGTGGACGATCGCCCATCACAGTTCCTCGTTCCCTGATGGCACATACGGCGGCCAACCGAACGGCTTCATCATCACCGCTGGTGGGAAGAAGATGTATTTCGCTGGCGATACGGCGCTGTTCATGGATATGCAGCAAATTGGTGCGGTGCGGCTGGATGTGGCATTTTTGCCCATTGGCGATTTGTTCACCATGGGCATTGATGATTCTATTCAGGCGACGAAGTGGCTGAACCCGCAGCACGTTGTGCCGATGCACTTCAACACTTGGCCACCCATCACGCAAGATGTGGTGACTTGGGCAGACCGCATTCACCGTGAAACTTCCGCCTCGCCCGTTGTTTTTGACCCTGGCGGTTCTTTCACGCTTTAACTTGAGCGAACGCCTCTATGCACGACAGACGCCCAAAATCACGGGCGTCTGTGCATTTATGCGCTTGGCGTTTTTGGGCTTAGTTGTTTTGTTGCAAGACACGCTCATAGACTTCGAGCGTTTGGCGGGCGGTTTTGCGCCAGCTGAAGTTTGTCGCACGGGCGAGGCCTTGTGTAATCATGGC
>WGEI01000052.1 GCA_015492875.1 Anaerolineae bacterium
CGCTTAGCCGGCTAAGCGGGTAAACATGCGCGACGCAATTTCATCAAACACGGCTTGCAACTCCGCCTGCGATGGTGCGTTGAAGTAATTGCCACAGTTTTCGCGCGGTGGCAGGCGGCTAATCATACTAGAAACATTGGGATATTGGGTATCAGATAGGCGATTACTGACGATATTCGGGTCTTCACAAGGGCCGGGAGGGCCAAAGGATTCACTAAATAGCTCGCCATCAATCTTGCCATCTTCACGCCAATCTTGCTGGTAGTCAGTATCAATGCGGAAGTTATCGCCAACATCGGCAATATAACGCAGCAGCTCTTCACCGAGACAATCCTCGATATTTTCCTCACAAGTACCGCTACCGCGAGAGAAGGTTAGGCCGAAGCCAATGGTGAAAATGGTTGGCAACTGCTGGTCGCCAGTTTCATCGAGGCCGACGAAATCCGCCCAATCCCTCGCGTAGTCGTCAACGTCATACAGCTCGCAATCTGTTGGGAAATTACCAATATCAACATCGTAGACATTGCCCGCTAGCGCGTTCTCTTCGAAGTTCGTCAAGTTCGGGTCATTGTCTAATGACGTATCATAATCATTATCTTGCCGTCCCGGTTCAAAATCACAGAAATGACGTGATTCTGGGCTTTCATCGGAACAGAAGGGGAAGACAATCGGGTCTTCACGATTCGGGTCAAAGGTATCAGCCAATTCACCAATTTGGCGGCTGGGGTTACCATAGGGACAAACACCAAATGAACCGTAAGTGTTGGATGTGCCTGACCAGAGGCTGTTAGCGCCAAAACGGTTAGGTGTGGCCGGCGGTGCAGGATAAGGCTGGTACGGGTCTAAGAAGGAGATTTTGTTTCCGTTACGGCGGACCGGGTCGCTAGCGCCAGCAGCGCCATCACTCAACAAGACCATAATCCAGACTGTGCCCTCGCGGCGGCTGGTACGCGGGTCAAGGAGCGCGTTGTTGCCTTCACGCAGGGCAGCGCCGATGTTCGTACCACGACAATTCGCCCAGAGTTCATAACTGTTGCCCGGCGCCAGCCCCGGCGGTGAACCATCATAGGGGCGATTATAGGGGCTGGTGTTCCAGCCAGCCATATTGATATTCGGCGTCATAATGTTGAGCAAGGCCGGGAAGCCATCATCAGGGCCACCGGGATTCCTCGTCGCATAGCGGCTGAACGGATAGGGTAAAGCGGCATTCTGGTAAGGGCAATTACCTGATACAGGATAGAGGTTCAAATCCACATTGCTGGCGGCAGTGCTGTTATAGTCTACAATGACTGGATTGCCGGAAGAATCTACGCCATTAGCGAATTGCGTCCAACCATTAGCAAAAGCAGGGCCACCTGTGGGATTAACCCCGTCCCAAGCGTAGAAATTAGGCTCTGCGCGCACACCTAAATAACGATTCAGCGTTGTCACCGCTTCATCAAAAGTTTCAATCATGTGGCTGCGACCAGCGTTGCGAGCATCAGCATTCCACGGATTGATGATATAAGCGGAACGATCAAAAGTGACAAAAGCCACACGATCACCGCGAGTGAAGTCAATCCGTTCTAAGAAGAGACGGGTCGCGTCTTTCGCCTGCTTAAAGGGTTGGCAAATCAAATCGGAGAAATCACCATCAGCACCGGGCGCAGTAACACCAGTGACATTACCATCTAAATCAACTTGACCATTTCCTGGGTCATTACAGCAACCGTAGAAATTATAGGTTGGCACAAAACCACCCCAAGCGGATTGGGTCCAATTGCCACCATAGAGCGATAGCAAATCGCTAGTTGGGCGGAAGGCCAACGAGAAAGGCCAGAAGCGGACACGACATTCAGGGCGCGGATTATTTTGTGTGCCGTAGGTAGCGGCGAAGGGATCTAAAACAGTTACGCCATAATCCGGGTCGGCGCTGGCATCATTCAAGGATGGGTCACCATAATCGAGGCGATTATTGACCGTAATTTGCGGCACGCCCAGCAAATCTTGCTGCCAGAAAGTATCGTAAGCACCACCTTTAGCAGACCAAATATCGAGCCAGTGCGGTGGCACATACACTTTGCCATAGCCAATTCGTGCCCAGTCTTCATAAGTCGTTTCGGAGAGCATGGACTCGGACACATCCATGACGATAACAACGTCAATCACCGCCGTTTCAGAAATAGCAGAGACTTCTAGAATGATGTTATCCCAGCCCAGAAGCCGCAAAAACACAGTGGGTGATTCCACTTGGGCAATCACACGCACTAATTTGCGTTGTTCTTCTTGGCATTTCAATTCAGGGTCTTCAGGGAAGCCATCACCATTGGTATCGGGATAGGGCGAATTGGCGCAGGTTTCTACAGTGACCGAAACAGGATTTAGGCCGTGAAATTCGATGAACTGCCGGGCAGCGAGGCTGACAGTCGCATAATCGCGGTCTTGGCGCATTTGGGTAGCAGCGGCAATTGAGGCCGCATCGACTGCACGTCGCAAAGTACCATAGCGGACGAACAACAGGGATACATCGGTCACAATACCAACAAAGCCGACTAGCGCGATAAAGCCAATCGCCAGAAGGACAATCGACTGACCCTCTTCGTGACGGCGTATAAATGGACGAAATGGTAAGGTTAGCAATTTACGTATCATAAGCTATCGCACTCTACAACTCACTCAGGCGGAATCTGGAAGGATAAATTCGGCTCTGCACCGGGCGCGGGGAAAGCCGCCCAAACGGAGATAGTTGGTTGCGCCCCCAGAACATTGAGCACAGGCGAGAAAAACGGGAATTGGAGCAATAAATCGTGTCGCCAGAAAATCTCA
>WGEI01000053.1 GCA_015492875.1 Anaerolineae bacterium
GTACTCATCAAAGCGGGGGTTCAACGAGCGCTTGCAATTATGGTCATTATTGAAGAGCAAGCAGATGCAGTTTTATGTGTTTTAACTTGCCGAGCGATGAGCAAGAAACTGTTGATTTCTGCTGTAGCGTCCACTGATGAGATGATACCCAAATTAGAGCGCGCGGGGGCAGATGCAGGCCGTGTAGTTAGCCCTTTCCGCATTGCAGCGCAGTCTGTTTTGCTCACAACAACACGCCCAGACATTAGTGATTTCATGCGTTATGTACTCTATAACTACACGACAGGCCTAGAAACAGCCGATTTGTATATCTATGAAGACTCGCCATGGGTGGGGGAAACGATAGAATCGTTGCGTTTAGAGCGCCTTTTTCGTGCGGGGGTCATCGGCGTTCGGTTAACAGATGGTGAAACTTTTATTTATGGGCCACCAGCAACTCATGTCATTCAGCCAAACGAGGTTTTAATTGTCGTTGTGCCCATGACACACTTTGACGAAATGCGGAGAGCGGCGATGGGCGGGCGCGAAGTACGCCCTACAACGTTACGGCGAGCGGATGTCATGAAAAGCCATGTTTGGACAGCGGAAGAGATAGAGGCGATCATGAGCCGCAATTAAGCGCGGCGTGGGCGTTTGCCATAGCGACCTAAACCCGCACGATAGCGCTCTTCATTATAGTCTTGTGGGGTATCAACATCTCGTAAAATGCTATCTGTGTTGACGTTGACATAGGTGATTTGGTCAGCGTGGGCGTTGATAACATCGCGTGGTTGAGCGTCTCCCCTTAAAGCAAGAAGCTCTGGCCAAAGACGGCGGCTGATGATAATGGGATGTCCGCGCCGCATCTCAAAACTAGGGGCAACAATGACGGAAGCATGTTCGGCATAGGCTGTCATGACCTGATGAATTACTCGCGGGTCTAGGCGCGGTTGGTCACCGAGCACAATCATAGCAGCGGCGATATTTTCCGGCAAAGCCCGTAGCCCCGCTTTTAGCGAGGAGAGCATTTCGCCCGTTCTATAAGCACGGTTAAACACCACCTTACACCCCAAAGGCTTGACTAACGATTTCACCTCGTCGGCATGATGCCCTGTAACAACGGTAATTGGGTCAATGCGAGAGCGAATGAGCTGTTCAACAATGTGCTCAATAATGGTTTTTTGCTCCGTCCACGGTAGAAGCACTTTAGGCTGCCCCATACGCCGTGACAAACCTGCCGCTAAGACTACAGCGGCAACTGGGCGTTGCACCTCATGAACGGGGTTTGCAGAGCGCGCCATCCCCAATGAGACGCTATTCAAGCGTGAAGAACGCAAGGCTAATTGGGCAATGAGGCGGGCGCGGCCTCGCAGATAGCCTGTTGCGGGTGTTTGGTTGAGGAAAGCCGCTATTCTGGCTTTTTCGGGAATGCCTGATAAACCCAAAGACTCATCGCGTAAAACCTGTGCCACCCAAGGCGATTTAATGCGGCTGCCCGGATAGTAACCATATCTATCAATCATCGCTTGAGCATTGTACACATGATTGCCGTCTAAAGGTTGCCCTAAAACAGCGAGGGAGGCGACGGGCACAACGAGGGTCGTATCTGGTGGGATAACAGGTTCGTGTTGGTAAGGGGCTTTTAAGGGTAAGCCGCGCGCGCCATCTGCTTCTACCAGAAGTACGTCAGAGTCAATGCTATCTAGCAGGGTTGGAAGCCATGCAGGGTCGGGGCCATACACTTTCCCCTTGCTCACCGTTTCATAAATAAACACGTAGCGATGGCGATTGAGCGCTTCAGAGATAGCTGCGTTACCAGCATCAATGGGCATGGCGTAGGGGAATAATTTGAGTTGCTCTTCAGCAATACGGGTTGTGGTTGTCGCCAGCACCCGCCACTTCAAATCGGCGAGTTCATACCCCAAACGCACAAGCGTGGAGGTCTTTCCACCTGCCCCAATAAAGGCAACAACATCACCGCGCGTAATTTCAAAGGCTTCGTGAAGTTTCATGTTCGGAATCAGAACTCCAATATAAACGGAGCTGTGGGGCGGCCAGAACGGCTTCCAATACGCCACCACCAACGGCTAGCGATTTATCTGATATTGTGAAACAGTTTTCACGGCGAGCGCGAGGGTCTAAATCACCTATCTTCATCCCCTTAGAGACTTTGACTGTACAATGTATTAACCCGCGTAGCACCCCTGAAAATTGTGCAAGCACAGGCCTGCCATCCACTTGGGCAATAAGCTGGCCAGCAGCTATCTCATCGCCAATTTGCGCATGGGGGATAACATAGCCATCGGCAGGGGCGCGAAGAACGCGGGAATGGGTTTTATTCGCCACGCGACCGGGTTCGCCGGTATCTGGTTCTGCCGTGCCGTGAACAATCACGCGCCCTAAATTATGCCCTCTATTGGTTTCAATAATAGCATGACAATCTCGCCCAGCGGTATATCCCGGCCCCAAGGCGATAACTAAAGGAGCATCGTCTATTGTGGTATCCAAACGGTTTTTAGCCATACGGGCATCAACAATAACATTGGGCTTAACCTGTTGAACGATCTCAGCCTTTGGGTCAACAACGACAGGAACTAGACCATCTCGTAAAACATCGATTGCTTCGGATACTGGGGTTAGACGCGCGGTAATGCCCTCAACGGTGACTGTACCATCGTATACAGCCGAGCCATAGCATACAGCGCGGCGGACGAGTAGCGGCGCGGGTAGTTCTGTCACTATGACCGAAAAGCCCGCGCGATGGAGGCGGTAGATAGCGCCACTCGCTAAGTCACCTCCACCGCGCACAACAATTAAAACATGGTCAAATAACGCCAAGGCCATGCTCCCGTAAAGCTGCTACAATTTTTTCTGGCAATAGGGGCAAGGAAGATAGCCAAACGCCGGTAGCATCATGAATCGCTGCGACAATGGCTGGGGCAAGCGGCAAGAAGGGCATTTCCGCCATGCCGCGTGCGCCCCAAGGGCCAATGGGGTCTGGGTATTCAAGGATGATGGATTTCACCTCTTCGGGAACATCAAGCACTGTCGGGATGAGATAAGTTGAGAGGAAGGGGTTTTTAATCATCCCATTCTCGCTGATAAGATGTTCCATGAGGGCATAACCTTGTGCTTGAACAACTGCGCCTTCAATTTGCCCTTGTACGAGTTGTGGGTTAACGGCGCGGCCAACGTCATTGACTGAAATGACGCGCACAAGGCGCACTTGCCCGGTTTCTAAGTCCACTTCTACTTCTACGGCCTGCGCGACATAGCCATAAGCGAAGTTTGGCTCACTTTTGCCTGTTTTCGGGTCATATGGTGTGGTTTTAGGTGGGCGATATTGGTAGGTTGCAATAGCAGGGCGATTTTCTGCTTTCCATTGTTCAAGCGCCTTTTGGGCAGCGCCGCGAATCGCATTGCCAGCCATAAAAGTCATACGAGAGGCGGAGGCGCTGCCAGCATTTTGCGTTTCGGCGGTATCGTGGGAAATTAGCCGCACGCGCTCCATCGGCACACCAACCGCATCGGCGGCCATTTGAACCAGCAC
>WGEI01000054.1 GCA_015492875.1 Anaerolineae bacterium
GCCGATGTTTATGCGCATGGCGAGGCCGAGAAAGTCGTCGGTAAAGTGGTTAAAGACTATAACCGAACGGATTTGGTCATTAGCACCAAAGCCTTTTGGCCTATGAGTGACAACATCAATGACAGAGGTTTATCGCGGAAGCATATTATAGAATCTGTCGAAAAGTCGTTGCGACGTTTTGATATGGATTATGTTGATATTTTCTTCTGCCACCGCGCCGACCCGGAAACCCCAATAGATGAAACTGTGCGTGCAATTGAAGACCTCATCCGGCAAGGGAAAATCCTCTATTGGGGCACTAGTATGTGGACAGCGGCGAATATCAATGATGCTGTTGCGGCGGCCTACCAATGGCATGCCTACCCCCCAGTTACTGAACAGCCTGTTTACAACATGCTCCAACGTGACCAAGTGGAAGGCGAATTGGAAACAGCCGTAACTAATCACGGTATTGGGCTGGTTGTATGGAGTCCACTGGCACAAGGCGTGCTCACTGGCAAATACAATGACGGCATCCCTGAAGGCAGCCGCGCTGCTCAGCATGATTGGGTGCGTGAACGTTTAGTCACAGAAGAGAATGTTGAAAAAGCGCGTAAAATTACTGCATTGGCCAAAGAGATGGGCACGACACCGGCGCGCTTAGCTTTAGCATGGGCGATGAAACATCCCAATGTGAGCAGTGTCATCACTGGCGCATCTCGCCCTGAGCAGGTTACGGAAAATCTGGGCGCATTAGAGGTCACCATTACCGATGAAATCGAACAGCGCATCGAAGATATTTTGCAAAATCGCCCAGAGGACAGTCATCGTTAACTAGGTAACTCGATGAAAAACGGGCGCTCTCTTTCGGGGAACGCCCACTTTATTTTAGCCCTTATTGATGGCCGAGAATTTTTCGGGGTTGGTATGGCTCTTCAAGTTGCGCCATTTCTTCATCAGAGAGTTCAATCTGCACAGCAGCGACGGCTTGCTCTAGTTGGTACATTTTACTAGCGCCAATGATTGGGCTTGTGATTCCGTGCTTATGTAAAAGCCATGCCAGCGCAATTTGAGCAGGGGCAGCGCCTTTTTCCCGCGCTAACTGCTTCACACGGGCTACAATTTCCCAATCAGCATCGGTGTAATACATTTCATGGGCATAATTATCGCTATGGGAGCGCGGTGTTTCTCCGCCTTTATCACGGGTACGGTTGCCAGCGAGAAAGCCGCGCGCCAAAGGACTCCAGGGGATGAGCGCAACGCCCATATCAATACATTGGGGTATCATCTCGCGTTCTTCTTCACGATAGATGAGGTTATAGTGATTTTGCATGGCAACGAACTTCGTCCAGCCGTTCATGGCGGCAACATGTTGGGCTTTAGCGAATTGCCACGCATACATGCTAGAGGCGCCGATATAACGCGCTTTACCCGCTTTTACGACATCGTGAAGCGCTTCCATCGTTTCCTCGATTGGGGTGTTATAGTCCCAACGGTGAATTTGGTATAAGTCAACATAATCCATACCCAAGCGCTTGAGAGAGGCGTCAATAGCATCCATGATATGCTTACGAGAGAGGCCGCCTTGATTGGGCTTATCGCCCATTGGAAAAAACACTTTAGTGGCGACAACGACCTCATCACGGCGGGCAAAATCGCGCAAGGCACGGCCTGTAATTTCTTCGCTGACGCCTAATGAATACATATCAGCTGTATCAAAAAAGTTGATACCCAATTCTAGAGCACGCTGAATCAATGGACGACTCTCTTCTTCGTTGAGTATCCAATCGCGCCAGCGGGACGTACCATAGGTCATCATCCCTAGACAAATGCGCGAAACCCGCAAGCCGGTATTCCCTAAATTGACATATTGCATATTAATTCCCCTGTTCTATGGCCGGACAAAGCGCCGTACGGAAGAAGCTCACTAGATTTTGTTCATAGGCATCGGCAGCATCCCAAATAGATTCAATATGAGCAGCACCCTGGACTATCCATAGTTCGCCATTCCCGCCGCTGCGCTGTATAACTTCGGCAAGTTCATAAGCACAAGAATAGGGCACACGCTCATCCGCATCGCCATGAACGATGAAAACAGGGCGACCAGCATGGTGGGAAAGCGCTTCCGCAGGGCTTATGGCAGTTATATCACGTCCCGCAATGTGGCGCGCAAACCATAACGCACCATTCCCAACCAATGTAGGCACGTGAACCCGTTTGAGTTCTGCGTTTACAATGCTCTCTAGTGTAGACCAGCTACTATCTGACCAGACAGCAGCCACACGAGGCTCCATAGCAAAGGCGATATTGGAACATGCCGCCCCAAAGGAAAACCCCATAAGGCCAATTTTTTCGGGCGGTATGTTTTTCTCTGCTATCAGCCAATCCCATGCACCTAAAACATCCAGATATTCTCGTGTACCAGCAAATTGGCGGCCATCGGGGACATCAGAATCTCCATGATTTCGCAAGTCTATAGCGAGCACATGAAAACCCTGACGATGCAACATCCCTGCGGCAGCGAGGACGAAGGGGCGGCGCTTACAATCCTGAATGCCGTGTGTGATGATAACTGCAGGCGCGTTCGTAGCGGCAACAGGGATATACCACGCGCTGAGGTTTATCCCCTGTTCACGGCTGAAAAAACGCACGTCTTCAAATTGCTGCATGCGGAATGGCTGCGTATCAAAACCCTCGCGCAAGAAATATGCGGGGGTATTGTTCACATCTTCGGGATGGGCAGAGCAACGGGCATAAACTTTTGTCAACAGATGGTAAACCAGCACAACGGCAAAAATATATAACCCTAAACCGCCGAAAGCAACCCAAAGCATATTTATTCTCCCTGCTGAGCGATTTTCGCCTTCAATTGGCCACAGCCAGCATCAATATCAATGCCGCGCCGCACGCGCACGGTGGCATTGACGCCATAGCCCTCCAGAATGGCAATAAACTCATCTAACGCGGCATTAGACGAAGGGTCACCACTATAGCCCCCAGTTGGGTTTAGGGGAATGATATTGACGTGGCACACCATCCCACGAAGCAAGCGCCCTAAAGCATGGGCTTGTTCTGGGGTATCATTTTCACCGGCGATAGCCGCCCATTCAAAGGTGACACGGCGGCCTGTTTTGTGGATATAGTAGTTGCAGGCATCGAGCAAATCTGCTAGTGGCCAGCGTTTATTGACCGGCAAAAGCGCGGCGCGCTCTTCATCGGTGGCAGCGTGAAGGCTAATCGCTAGCCGCACTTGTAAGCCCTCTTCGGCAAAACGGCGAATTTCTGGCACAAGGCCGACAGTGCTCACGGTGATATGGCGCGCCCCAATGCCTAAATCGCTCATCAAGCGGTGAATGGCGGCGAGAGAGGCCTCGTAATTATGGAACGGCTCTCCCATGCCCATCAGAACAACGTTTGAGAGGCGTTCGCCTTTTTCTGCTAGATATGTTGCGAAGTGAACCGCTTGTTCAAAAATCTCTTCTGTAGAAAGATGCCGTGAAAACCCCATCTGCCCGGTGGCACAGAACACACATCCCATCACACACCCGGCTTGCGTCGAGATACAAGCGGTGCGGCGGTCGTCATCGTATTCCATCAGAACCGCTTCGATGAGTTGGCCATCGGGCAAGCGGTAAAGGCGTTTCACCGTGCCATCATAGCTAGATTGCTCTGCGGCAATGCTCAAAACGCCCAATGTTGTTTCGGCGGCGAGGCGGATGCGCAATGCCTTCGGCAAATTAGTCATCGCGTCAAAATCAAACACACGTTTATCATAAAGCCATTCCCAGAGCTGACGGGCGCGATACTTCGCCTCGCCCCATCTCTCAAACAAGACTTCAATCTCTGATAGGGACATGCCATACAGATTGAGCATCTTAGTCTCTCTCTCGTAATATTCTCAAGTAGATATAGGTCAATACCCCTAAAGCGGCGAATATACCACTGATAAGCAAGATAAGCGCTGGTGAAACCGGGCTTTCCGCTTGCGCTTGTGGCGCGGCTGGCAGTGGAGTTGGCGTGCGCAAACTATCAGGCGGGCGCGGTGTATTGGTCGCGGTTGCGGGGCGTGGCGTCTTGGATGGGGTTAACGTTGGTAAAGGTGTGGCGGTGTGGAAACCCGTCACCGTCGGCGAAGGGGTGAATGTCGCTGTAGCAGTTGGGAATGGCGTATCTGTTGGAGGGAATGGCGTGGGTGTGCGTGTTTGCGTCGGCGTGGGTGTATCTGGCAGGTATGGGGTAAAACCGAATGCCCGTAGCGCTTCGTCGGTGAATATCCACGTTTCAAAAGCGGGCAATAGCGCGCTTAAAGGCTTGCCCACCATCGCTTCATAGGTGGCGGAAAAATCATCAGCGGACGAAAGACGGTTGGCAAAATCAAATAGGGCGGGAACGCCAACCTGTTCGGCCATAAAAAGCACTAAGCCATAGCTCTGTGCATACCATAAATCAAAATTGTCATCTGTTGGCGCAGGGGCGGGCTGTGTCAGGTCAAATAAGAGATTAGCACGCACCCCTTGTCGGATAACTTGCACCAGTTCAAATTTATAATCAGGTAGATAGAACTGGAACAGGCCTTCTATGAACCATGCTGGGACTGCTTCGTTTTGTAATAATGAGGCATAAAGCCGTTCAAACATATGGCGGGCGATGTTCTTCTGAATTGATACGCGCTGGCGTTGGGTATTGTATTCAACAATCTCATAGCCGCTCCGTTCGTAAATGGCGCGGCCAAAATCTGGGTCACAGGGAATACGTGCGCCTTCCCCAAAGCTCACCCCCAAAACAACGGGCTGGCCATTGAAGATAGTACAGCCGGGCATTAACTCTTCATTGAATAAAATGAGGTTGAAGCGCATTGTTTGGCCAGTATTTTCGGACATGAGGGCGTAAATATCGCGGACAAAATTACGAATAGCTGATGGCGCTGGCGCCCCCTGCGGCAAGGCTAAATCTAATACGCCATGAGGGTCAGTATCAAAACGCCATTCTGTGCGCGGGTCAGTGAAATAAACTGTATCGGCAAAATTGGCAACTTCATCACGGGTGGTGACTATCTGCCAACGATAGAGAATGTTTGCAAAAACGGGCGGCGGGTTGTCATGAGGCACATTCCAAATATAAAGCAGCTCTGTATAACGTGCATCTGGAGGAGAAATAACGTCGCGTTGCGGCACAAGTGCAAAGTCCATAGGCTCGCTATTGGGCGGGTCTACCGTGAGCACAACGCTGGCCAACATATCTATAGGGCGGTCTAGCACAATTTTGAACGCTATCGCCTCTGGAAAACCCAGCTCTATAC
>WGEI01000055.1 GCA_015492875.1 Anaerolineae bacterium
CGTGCAATACCGTCTGCCCCTTTTCTGGCATGAGTGCCGCCGCAATCATGGGCAGAACTGCATTTTTAGAGCGTTGTGCCCGAATTTCACCACGCAGCGGTTTACCACCTTGAATTTTGAACATATCTTCCATGATTGTATGTTTCTCCTGCTGTTGCTGGAACCAGCGCATCGCTATTTCGTTGACATGGTAACGCATAGCAGGCCCATCAGGTGTTCCGATGATTAGGCCTGCTTCGCGCAAGACTTTCAAATGTTGGGATATCGTCGCTTGGGCTAGCGGTGTAGCTTGAACGATGTCTTGGGTGATGGCATTGGGATGTTGCCGTAAATAACGAACAATCTGCATACGTACAGGATTACTCAGGGCTTTCATCGCCAATGCTAAGCGTTCTTCATCAGAAGTATGGGGTTCTAGAGGTGCATTATCTCTGTTCATCATCGTAATTGTACGATGAAGTGGGGCGGGGCGTCAATTGACAATTGTTAAACTCGTTTGTCACGATATGAGCCAATTTATCTTGCCACATTTCTCAAAACATGCTATAGTGTTTGTCGGATTTTCAGCTTAACAACTGAACAAACTGGATTACTCATCCAGAGCGGTTGAGGGAACGGCCCGATGAAACCGCGGCAACCCCCGTAAGGCGACGGGAAGGTGCCAATTCCGGCAGAGCTTTGCTCTGGAAGATGAGTTGTGACCTCTAAGGTGCAAACTCAAAAGACCTCTCGCCAGGTCTTTTTCTGCTTCAAAGGACATTGCGTTCTGCCCGGACTGGATGACTGACAGCCGGGTTTTTGTTTTTAAGGAGTAATAACATGACGCAAAGCCAAAACGCACCTGTTTGTAATGAAAAAATAAATCTAGAAGGGGATAGCACCCGTTCGGTTCATGTCGGCACGACTCGTAATAAAGCCTATGGCGCGTTGACAACCCCCATTGTACAAACCGCTACCTATACATTCCGTGATACCGCCGCGCTGGTGGATTTCATGGAAGCGAAAACTTGGGGCGATGGTGAATTTCGTGAAGAATATGGCCGCTATGGCAACCCCTCTGTCCAAGCTGTAGAGCAAAAACTCGCCGCGCTCGATAGCGCAGAAGATGCTGTTCTATACGCCTCTGGCATGAATGCTGTCACATCTTTATTATTGACGGTATTATCCTCTGGCGCGCATGTCATCATGACCGATGACTGCTATCGCCGTACTCGCCAATTTTGCCTCACCTATCTCAAGCGTTTTGGCATCGAAACAACTGTTGTGCCGATGGGCGATTATGACGCCCTCGAAGCTGCAATTATCCCTAAAAAAACCCGCTTCATCATCTCTGAAAGCCCTACTAACCCGTATCTCCGCGTGGCTGATTTAGAACACATTGTTGAGATTGCCCGCCAATATCGTATCCGCACGCTGATTGATAGTACCTTCGCCACCCCTGTGAACCAACGCCCTTACGAGTTTGGTATCGACTTTGTGCTACATAGCGCTACAAAATACCTTTCTGGCCATAACGATATTCTTGCAGGCGTTATTGCTGGCCGTGCCGATCGTATCAAAGCACTTAAAGATGCGCGTGGTGTATTAGGTGGCGTTGTTGATCCCCAAAATGCCTTTTTATTAGAGCGGGGCATCAAAACGCTTGGCTTGCGCGTTCGCCAACAAAATGCGACTGCTCAGGCCGTCGCTGAATATCTCCAATCGCATCCAGCTATTGAGCGCGTTTGGTATCCCGGTCTCGCCTCACATCCCGACCATGACATCGCTGCTCGCCAAATGGCGGGTTTCGGCGGTGTTGTGAGTTTTGAAGTGGCCGGTGACCTTGAAACAACGAGCCGCTTCATCGATAGAATGCGCATTCCCTATATCGCCCCCAGTCTTGGCGGGGTAGAGAGCCTCATCGAACAACCCGCCATCATGAGCTTCTATGAACTATCTACAGAAGAGCGTCTTGCTCTTGGCATGAAAGATAATTTGGTGCGTTTTGCCATTGGTATCGAAGATGTAGACGACATTCTCAATGATTTGGAACAAGCCCTGTCTTTTATCCCCCGCCAGCGCGTCTCAGTTCGGCTTGTTGAGCAGCTATGGGAACAGCGCTTCCGCTATTAAACACATTCGCCCCCTACATACTTCTGTGGGGGCGAATTTTCTTGAGAATTTCAATGTGTTGGGATAGCTTCGCCCTGTAATATTCGGGTGATTTCCTCTATAGATGGCTCTGCCTGATGCAGTTTGTTGGGGTAACTCGGTGTAATGTTTTCTAGCTGGTTGCTATGGTAACCAATAGTGGCGTCTGGGTCTTTGAGAATATGCCCCGTGAGGATGCCCACCACAGTTTCCCCTTTACGAATAATGCCCGCATCAACGAGCTTTCTTGCCCCCGCCAGTGAACACGCCGAGGCTGGCTCACAACCGATGCCCTGTCGGTCAATCATCGCTTTAGCATCCATTATCTCTTGGTCAGTAACTGATTCAACAACACCATCCGTCCAACCCAATGCTCGCACCGCTTTAGGATAATTCACTGGATTGCCAATTTTGATAGCTGTTGCGACTGTGTGCGCTTTTAGGGGTTCTAGGTGGTCAAAGCCCCGTTTATAAGCACGATATAATGGGTTTGCTCCCTCTGCCTGAATAATAGCCAAACGGGGTAGCCTATCAATCATGCCCAGCTCGAATAGCTCCTTAAGCGCTTTGCCAAAGGCTGAGCTGTTGCCCAAATTGCCACCGGGAACAACTACCCAATCCGGCACTTGCCACCGCAGCTGTTGCAGCATTTCAAACATAATTGACTTTTGCCCCTCTAGTCGGAATGGGTTCACCGAATTAAGCACATAGATGTTGAGCCGCTCCGCGATTTCCCGCACAAGTTCCAAATTGCGGTCAAAATCCGCGTTAATCTGCATAGCGGTTGCCCCGTAGGCAATGCCTTGCGCCAGCTTCCCCAACGCCACACCGCGATTTTGGAAGAATATAATCCCTTCCATATCTGCCAGCGCTGCATAAGCCGCTAAGGAGGAAGAGGTATTGCCTGTTGAGGCACAAGCGACGCGCTTCATCCCCAAAGCCCGCGCCTGTGTTACCCCGCTAGTCATTCCACGGTCTTTGAATGAGCCTGATGGATTTTCCCCCTCATGCTTCAGATAAAGCCGAGTGACGCCCGCCCATTCTGCCAAACGTGGTGCTGGGTATAAGTTCGTGTTGCCTTCTGGTCGGCTGACAACTTGCTCATTATCAATAGCTGGGTGAATAAGCTCTTTGTAGCGCCATACCCCACTGTTATAGGGGGTATCTAAACTGCTTAGCCTTTCGTCAAACAATGCTCTAGAAACTACCTGTTTCAGCGTATCAAGGTCGTGCTGGACATCTAACAATCCACCACAGGCTTCACAAGTATAAAGAACTTTGTCAATTGGGTATTGTCGCCCGCAATCCATACATTGTAGTATGCTCTGCATATCTGCCCTCGCCATGCGCGTATCAGGGTCTGCTCTTATAAGTCATGCTAGAAGGATAACACTTTTGACTGAGAATTCCAGCGCAACCGCTTTTGCTCCTGCTACTGTGGCCAATTTAGGCGTTGGCTTCGACATTCTCGGTTTGGCCGTGAACGGTTTGGGCGATACTGTGCACGTGGAGCGCCAAGCAACTTCAGGCGTCATCATTGCCGATATTATTGGTGATAATGGCAAATTGCCCCGCGACCCGCAAAAGAACACCGCAGCTGTTGCCGCTGCCGCCACATTGCGCCTATTAGGGGCGGATTTTGGCGTCCGTCTCACTTTAGAGAAAGGTTTACCATTAGCTAGTGGTTTAGGTAGCAGTGCTGCTAGCGCTGTTGCTGCGGCTGTTGCTGTGAACGCTTTAGCTGGTGAGCTACTGCCACGCCACGAGTTGTTGCCCGCCTGCCTAGAAGCGGAAGCTGTCGTAAGTGGCTATCATGCCGATAATGTCGGCCCCAGCTTGCTCGGTGGTATTACGCTTATCACGGGGACTTCCGCTGATGACATTCGCCACTTGCCCATTCCGCCATCTTTACATTTGGCGCTTATCACGCCCGCTATCGCCGTCCCTACTGTGGAGGCACGCGCCGTTTTGCCCCAAAGCATCAGCTTACACGATATGGTGCACCAAACCGGCGCGGTAGCACGGGTTATCGATGCGCTCTATCGTGGCGATATTCATACATTGGCGCTGGCGATGGAAGCCGATATCGTTGTAGAGCCTGCGCGTGCTCATCTCATTCCTCATCTAGATGCACTACGTTTTGCCGCGAAGCGTGCCGGCGCGCTTGGTTTGGTGATTAGTGGAGCAGGGCCAACATTAGCCGCCATTTGTATCGACCAGACTATCGCCAAACGTGTTGCTGATGCCGTATGTGCAGTTTATGAATCTGACGGCATTACTTGCACTGCACACGTTTCTAGTGTCGATGAAGCTGGTGCGAAGGTCATCAATGTCGTGGCTTAGGGCGTTAACTTCATCTCGCCCGCTTTTCCTTAGTATTGTACTGGCGATTATTACGGGCGTTTTTGCTTTCTTGCTATTGAACCGCTCTAGCCACCCGGCACTTCCCCATCCAGCAGCGGCTTACCTCGCTCCGTCAGATGGCCGCCCCGATATTTGGGCAATCAATCCCGATAATTCTCAATCGCCTATCGCTCTCACACAAACCGACACGATTATCTTTGATTTTGCCCCTGACCCAAAAGGGCGCTATATCGCCTTTTCAGAGCGTGACAGCCATACCGGTGTCTTAGATATTAAGTTATTGGACATCTCCACTGGCCAATCCCGCCTGTTATTGGATTGCGTGAATGTTGAGTGTATGTCCCCTGTTTGGCATCCCGATGGCAGTCAACTACTCTATGAGCGCATTGACCCTCAAATCCCTTTGCCAGCAGCGGGGATAGACCCTCGTCAGCTTTGGCTATTAGACTTAACCACAACCCCGCCAACAACGCGCCCATTTTTCGAGCGTCGCCCGCCGTGGAGCTATGGCGCGCAATGGTCTGCGGATGGGAAACATCTACTTTACTATGATACAAATGCGCCGGGGATTTTTGTTTATAATACTGAGTTGCAAACTGCCCAGTTCGTTGCTCAAGGAGATGGCCTTGCTGGTGCTATTTCTCCCGATGGTCGCTATGTCGCCTATACGGAATTTAGACGGGGGGACCATCATCAAGGAACACAATCGCATACAATTCTACGCTTAATGGATTTGTCCACCAATACCATTACCGACCTTACTGACGAAACCACAGACCTCACTGATGATACCGCGCCTGTTTGGTCTCCAGATGGTCGTTATATTGCTTTTCTGCGCCGTTACTTAGATGAGCGCGCTACAGCGGGAAATATGATTTATCTAGTTGATATAGAGACACGCCAAGTACGCCCTGTAGTCTCCGATGGCCGCTATACGCATGGCGCACTCTCATGGGATAGGGTGGGGCAACGTTTGTTATTCCAACAAGTCATTCGAGAACCGCAAACAAATTCCCTAGCTAATCCCGAAATCTGGTCATACAATTTTCAGACAGGTCAATTACAGGAATTGGCCAAAAATGCTTTTGCTCCACGTTGGATACCGTGAATGAATAGGTGGCGTTCTATGGTTAACGAAAATCCCCTTCAATCAGAACAATCGACAACTAATAATCGCCCCCCCTTCTGGCAATTGGGTATAGTCTTTGTTGTTGTTGCAGCGATTACTTTTGCTGTTATGGCGCTTTGGGCTAATGGCCAATCCCCACAACCACAAGATGCGACTAGTAGCCCCGCACGTGCCGTCTCGGCCATCAATAGCCCTGCGCCAGACTTTGAAAGTGTGTTTCTCAATGGTGATGTAGCGCGCCTATCCGACTTTCGAGGCCGCCTGGTTTTCCTGAACTTCTGGGCAACATGGTGCACGCCCTGCCGCAGGGAACTCCCCGCATTTGAAGAGTTTATGACTGAGCAGGGCGAGAATGGAGCAATTATCCTCGCCGTAAATGTCGAAGAATCGCCAGAAGTGATTACCATGTTTTTTGAGAATATAGGCGTGGAAAACATCCCCGTCATTCTCGATGAAACCGGCGATATTTCTGACCTCTACACTGTTTTTAATCTACCTGTGACCTATGTTATTGATGCCGAAGGTGTGATACGCGGCATAAAACTTGGTGAGACCAAAATTACCGACCTATATGACTATGTAGACCAATTTTCTGCCGATTAAAGGTCGTTACAGCGCTGTAGTTTTATAGTATAATCCCTTTCGTGTTGGTACATTTAGATATGGTCTTGTGATTGAACGCGCTATAGAGAGAGCTGTTAAGATGATGCAAGTAAAAAACTTTATCGGTGGAGAATGGGTTGAATCTGCCAGCGGTGCTACTTTTGAAAGTCTAAATCCGTCAACTGAAGAGGTGCTGGCTGTTGCCCCCGCTAGTACGGCTGAAGATGTCAATCGGGCTGTTGCCGCTGCTAAAGCAGCTTATGCCAAATGGCGTTTAACCCCTGCCCCTCGCCGTGGCGAAATCCTCTTCCGCGTCGCAGAAATCCTCAAAGAACGTAAAGAAGAACTCGCCCGTTTGATGACGCAAGAAATGGGCAAAATCCTCGACGAAACCCGTGGCGATGTCCAAGAAGCTATTGACATGGCCTACTACATGGGGGGGGAAGGCCGTCGCCTGCTGGGATATACCGCACCAGTAGAAATGCCCAACAAATTCGGCATGGCTTTGCGCGACTCTGTCGGCGTTGTTGGCCTCATCACCCCTTGGAATTTCCCGGTAGCTGTCCCCAGCTGGAAAATGCTCCCAGCTTTAATCGCCGGCAACACGGTCGTTTGGAAGCCGGGCGAAGATGTGCCAGCTTCCTCAGCGGCGTTTGTTAAAGTGTTTGAAGATGCTGGTTTGCCGTCTGGTGTGCTCAATGTTGTGATGGGCGCTGGCGAAACTGGCGCGGCGCTGGTTCAAAATCCAGATGTGCGCATTATTTCCTTTACCGGTTCAACCCAGACTGGTTTGAAGGTATATACCGCTGCTGCCCAGCTTGGTAAAAAAGTGACGCTAGAGATGGGCGGCAAGAATGCCATCATCGTGCTCGATGATGCCAACCTTGATTTGGCTGTTCAAGCAATCACATGGAGCGCTTATGGCACAACTGGCCAACGCTGCACCGCTTGTAGCCGTCTCATTGTGCAAAGCGGTATTAAACCCCGCTTGATAGATGCCCTAATTGAAAAAGCCAAAACCATCAAAATCGGTAACGGCCTTGAACCCGATACCTGTCTCTTATACAC
>WGEI01000056.1 GCA_015492875.1 Anaerolineae bacterium
GTGTGGGCATTGGTAAAGCCGCTTTTATGCGTGCAGAGCATGGCGAAGCGCTTTCGGTGATGCGTGCCATCAAGCAAACCTTAGACCCCAACAACATTCTTAATCCGGGAAAGATTTTCCCCAGCGATATGTAAAACAGGGCTGTAGTGATACTAGCCCCGCTCTTATTCTTGAGCGTTACTTGCCCATCGCCCATGTATTCTCACGCGGGTCAGACCCAGCTAAAAGCCTGTTCCCCTCTCGCAATACAGCGCCCACAGCGCCAAAAGCCGAAGGATGCCAGTCATCAAACTCCTCGACAATATACCCCATAGCTTCTAACTCTTCGGCGGCACTTTGGTAAATTGACGATTCAAGGTGTAGCGTATGCGGCGATGATTCATGTGGCGAGAAAGAGTTCTCATGGCTCACCGTTCGAAAGCGAGGCGCGTTAATCGCTTCTTGAACATCCATGCCAAACACCGCCATATTGAGGAAAACCTGTATCAGCGCTTGGGGTTGGGTATCGCCGCCGGGCGTGCCATAGGCCATCCAAAATTCGCCATCGCGGAAGATGATGACGGCGTGGGGGGTGATGCGCGGGCGCTTTCCCGGCTCTAGACGGTTGACATGGTTTTCATCGAGGCGGAATTGAATCATGCGGTTGCCCAGCGTCAAGCCCGTACCCGGCACCATTGGCGTTTGCGGAAAGTCGCTAGGCGTCATACTGATAGCATTACCCTGACTATCGATAATCGCCAGATGGCTGGTATCTTGCCCGATGAGGATGGTGTTATTGAACAGCGGCGCTTGTGCAATTTGTGTGCTATCCACTCGTGGCGGCACATAGGCGCTATAGCCCTCGATTTGCCCCGGCGGTGGCAGTTGCGGGAATGCTTGGGTGGGCGTCATCATCTCTCGCCGCTGTTGGGCATAGTCTTCGCTGGTCAGCACATCCAAGGGCACATCGACAAACTCTGGGTCGGCCACATAAGTATCCCTATCGGACATCGCCAGCTCAATCGCCTGTGTGACAGTATGAATATATTCGGGTGAGTTGTGCCCCATCGCCGCTAAATCAATCCCTTCAAGGATTTGCAAAGCTTCTACAACAACGATGCCTTGATTCCATGGCCCATTGGTGTAAATGGTGTATTCGTTATATTGGCCGGTCGTTGGCTCTTCCCAATAGCCGCTGTAGTTAGCGAGGTCTTCACGGGTGAAAAGCCCGCCGCTTTCTTCATGGAATTGCACAATCGTTTCGGCAATATCGCCGCGATAGAATAGGTCTCGTACCGCTTGCAAGCCGTCCTCACGTGTGCCACCAGCGGCTAAGGCGTCCTGCTCAACCTGTGTCATCAACTCAAATGTATTGGCGAGGTCAGGGCGAGTGAAGCGGTCTCCCAAATAAATATCATCCCACCACTGCCCTTTGATATAAACCTGTGCGTTATAGGGCAGTAAAATGCTCAGCCCAATGCGCTCGATGAGCGAAAACGATAGATTATCCTTCATACTGAAGTGAATGGGGAAGCCTTCACGCGCTGTTTCAATCGCATAAGACGCGATTTCTGTGAAGCTCATCGTGCCATATTCACTCAGCAGCGTGATGATAACATCAGGAGAAGCGGGAAGCAATTGAGACAAGATGCTCAGTTTTGGCATGACCTCATAACCGCGTTCGTGGAAGAAATCTATAGTGGCGGCTTGTGGCGCTTTACCTACGCCGACATAGCTACGCACTTCCCCTGTGCTGGCGTCATACAAAACGAGCGGAGCGACGCCGGGAAAACTAGCAGCCTCGCCATAAGTGACATTGAGCATCAGCAGGGCTGCCGCCGCCGCATCAAAAGCGTTGCCGCCTTTTTCCAGCACATCCATAGCCGCTTCCGTTGCCCATATTGTGCCCGTAACCGCCACGTACTCTTGCCCTTCAACCATCGGGCGATCTTGATTCCACGTTTCTTGATAAGTCATTAAATCTTCGGGGCCGCGTGGCAATAGGAGGAAAATAACCCCACCAACCATAATGAGCGTGAGTAGCGCCAACCCAATAATTTTGATAATTTTCAAAACTGTTTTCAAAACAAGCTCCTCTTTATCTGAAAATCCCACCATAGGCTAAAAAGGGGCTTTGCGCCCCCTATTTCATAGGTTGTAGTCGTCTTCGTAGGTTAAATTTTCGTCTTCGTCCTCATCATCTTCTTCTTCATCGAAGTAATAAGGGCGGTCATCCTCTTCATAAAGGGCGATATCCTCTAACTCTTCGAGGTCTTCCTCCTCGTCAATATCATACCCTTCATCTTCAATAATGTCTTCATCATCAACGATTAAATCGAGGTCGTCCAATTCATCGAGGCCATCATCTTCTAAATCCTCCTCGAACTCGTCCTCGAAATCATCGTCGAAGGCATCATCATAATCATCATCAAAGTGGATAGACGGCTGTAACAAATCTCCCGCTATATCCATCACTGTTTGCCTTTACCCATGCTATCTTGAATGCGGGTATTTTAACCATTACTGCCGCGCTTGCCCACTTACCCATTATGCTCTTGTGCCAGATGTAAGAAATACTGGTGCAAACGCAAATCATCGGTCAATTCTGGGTGAAATGCCGTCGCCATTAAATGGTTTTGTTGCACAGCGACAACTTGTCTATCTGGCAAGGTTGCCAACACATCGACATTATCGCCAACATCGGTTACAACAGGGGCGCGGATGAAGACAGCATGGAATGGACCGCCTTCCAGCCCTTTAATATCTAAATCGGCCTCAAAGCTATTGAGTTGCCGCCCGAATGCGTTACGATTGACGCCGATATTCATCACACTCAACAGCGGCTGCTCATATTGCCCCAGTCGTTGCGCCAGAAAAATCATACCGGCGCATGTCCCCCATGTTGGGCGGGATTGAGCAAAGGTGCGTAGCGGTTCAATGAGGCCATACTCCGCCGCCAATTTGCCAATCGTTGTACTCTCTCCACCGGGGATGATGAGGCCATCTAACCCTTCTAAATGTTCGGGTAAACGCACTTCACGGGTTTGTGCGCCCAGTGCCTTCAATGCCTTCTCATGTTCGATGAAAGCCCCCTGCAGGGCTAATACGCCGATGGTCGTCATTTGCTCGTCCCTTACTCCGCACATACCAACGGCCAGCACATCGGGCTGACCGTTTTTATTGATAGTGAATTATATTTTTATAGTTGCGCATCGCGCCCGCATTTTCAAGATAGCCTTAAGGCCAATCGGGAAATTTTTCCACTATGGTAGCGTGATTTGCATATATTGGTTGATAGGCGGTTCATTGTAAATGAGCGTTTCGCCATTCGGCAGGTTAATGATGAGTTGCTCGATGCTCTCCTCACCCAAACCAAAGTGTAGATAAGGCGTTTCGGAGGCGAGATAGCTGCTACCAATATGCAATTCCCGATGCAACTCGCGCCCGTCGCTCAATACTACAATGGCACGTGTGCCCGGCATCACTTGAGAGAAGCCCACTGCTAGCCAGTTGGCCTGTATACCCCCGTTACGCAATAGGGCGACATGCCCGCCGATGGTGTTAATCGCTACATCAAGATCGCCATCTTTATCATAATCGGCGACGGCGCTACCACGTGCCAGCAAGTTTTCAACATCGCGCAGGCCAGTCCGCACGCGCCAATCCCGAAATTGGCCAGTTGCGCCCTCTGCTGTGCGGTTGCCATAGAGATAAATGGGCTGAGCGTCATTTTCAAAGTTGCTGATGGGCACATAGCCATTCACAATCAGCAGGTCAAGGTCACTATCGAGGTCAAAGTCAGCAAAAGTCGTCCCCCAACCTGTGAGGTCTCGCCCGATGCCCTGTAGCCCCACGCGGTAGGTGCTGTATTGAAAATGTGCCTCATCGGTAGTTTCCGTTTCATTGCGGTATAGGGCATTAAACTCTGCTTGCCAATTGGTGATGAAGAGGTCGAACCTGCCATCGCCATCATAATCGCCACTCGTGACGCCCATACCGCTGCCAGTATCGCCCACTTCAGCGCTATCCGTCACCTCTAAGAAATGGAAGCCGGGCGCTTTATCAGGGGTTGGTTGGTTAATATATAAGCGGTTGGGTTGACCATCGTTGGCGATATATAAATCTAAATCGCCATCATTATCTACATCGGTAAAAATCGCGCCTAATGCCCGCTCATTATGGATTAGCCCAACCTCATCAGTCATATCACGGAAGGTAACCCGCCCATCTGCCCCCGCGCCATTGTTGATATACAAATGGTCAGGCAGGCCATAGTAATCTTGCGGAAATGCGCCCACTGGGCGCGGCACTTTGTTATTTAGGTCAATATAGCTGCCCACGTATAAATCTAGCCAGCCATCGCCGTTGAGGTCTGCCACTGCTGCCGCCGTGTTCCATTCGGGTGCAGCTAGGCCAGCGGCTTCTGCGCCTTCACTGAATGTGCCATCTCCATTATTCCACAGCAAGGCGTTTGGACTGTCAGCTGTGATGAAAATATCCGTCCATCCATCGTTATTGAAATCTGCCGCTACACAGCCGTTGCCTCGTATAGAGAGCGCCGAACCGCTATCCGCACTTACATTTTCAAATGTGCCACCATTGTTGCGATATAGGGCGTTAGTAGGTAGGCCGCCCTGTGCCTGCCAGTAATCTACTTCATCTTCGGCATAGCTATTCACTAGGTACAGGTCTAGCCAGCCATCGTTATCATAGTCTAACCAGCAAAGGCCGCCCCCCATCATCGCTGCGGGGTCTTGGTAGATGGCGTTACGAAAAGCTTGCTGCACAAAATCTAAGCCGGCCTCTTCCGCTACATCGACAAAGCGCCAAACAACAGCGGTATCTTCAGCGGTTTCTGTTTGGCTCTCTGGCACAGTTTGCGCAGAATCGCCACCTGTTTGCACTTCTTGCGGCGTTTTATCTGGTAGCGGGTCTAATGGCAGGCCGCTGGGAACGCTTTGCGGGATGAAGTCCAGCAAATCTGTGGCTTGCGGGTCGGTCAAACTTTCCAAAAATGCGACTAAATCGGCGATGTCCTCTTCACTTAAAGGCAGTCCATTCGCCAGCTGTGGGGCAACAGAATGCGCTTGCCTCGATGGATTGAAGGGCTGCACGCTGCTGAAGAACTGCGGTGGCAAATAGGCCGATGGGTCATATTGCGCCGCTGCTTCCCAGATATTAGCGTGGTGGCGGATAGCATCTTCTAAGGTGGGATAAGCGCCAGCATGGAAATAAGGCGCGGTTAATGCCACATTGCGCAGCGGTGGCGTGCGGAAGCGGTATTGGTCGCGCCAATCGAATGTCACACGCCCGCGCCCCCAATCCTCGCGCCCATTAGCCCCATGCCCTTTACCGGGGCCAAGCTGCGGCGCAAGGATGTTGTAATAGTTCATATCGGTGAACAAATCGCCACTATGACACGTAGCACAGTTCACAGCATCATTAAGCACACCATAGAAAAGCAATGCCCCCCGTTTTTGCTGCTCAGTTAAGGCGCTATTGTTGCCACTGATATAATCATCCCACGCTGAGTTCGTGTAGATAAATTGCCGTTCAAATGCGGCAATAGCTTCAACAATACGCTGGGGTGATACTTCCGCTGTGCCGAATGCTGCTTCGAAAAGCGCTTGATACGCCGGAATAGCGGCTACTCGTTCGGCAATAATACGCCGTATTTGCATAGGGGGTAAATCGCCGAGGCTGGCGCCGGCCATCTCGTGCATGCTGGTAATCGGGAACAGCGCCTGCGCTGTTAGGGCGTCTGTCAGTTCCAGTTCATTAACTTCTTCTTCCAGCGTGATGACAGTGCCGCCTGTGGCATAGTTTTGTACGCGCCCATCCCAGAATTGGGCGGTGAGTAGCGCGGCGTTTAAGATAGTTGGGCTATTGCGGGGGATAAATGTGCCGATGAAGGGATTGGGCACGGTTTCGCCCGCTTCGGCATTGATGAGCCGCCCTTGTGCATCTGCTGCCAGTGTAATATGTGTCAAAAAGTCGCGCTGCGGCCCCAAGCCAACTCCTCCCGTGCCGATTGGTAAAACACGCCCATCTGTCATCGCAAACGCTGGATTATGGCATGTTGCGCAGGAGATATTTTGATCACCGCTTAGAATGGGGTCAAAAAATAACAATTGCCCTAGTTGGGCTAATGGGGTATCGCCCTCACGGAGTTCAGCGCCAGGGTTCGCTTGTAAGTTGTATCGGTCTATCGCCTCCCGCAGCGCCGCATCGGGGTCATCAATGAGGTTATATGTGGGTTCAGGGATAGACAATTGCGGCACGTCTACGCGGGCGGGGTGTGCCCCATAATCTTCGTCGCCAAAGGTGACATGCACAATCCGTCCATCGAAAATTTCAGTAATATACAAACTGCCATCAGGCAACGGTAGCACGCTGGCGGGGAAGTTTAGATCGTCAAGCACCACCTCCAGTTGCCCATCTGGGGATATACGGCTTAAGCGCCCAGTATGCGCTTGATACCCCATGCCCGAAAAACAAGA
>WGEI01000057.1 GCA_015492875.1 Anaerolineae bacterium
TTCCTCCCTTATCCCATTAGTCATGGTAATATACCCCATAGGGTATGTCAATATCCACGAGGTAAATCTATGATATTGCTAATACAGTTAGGTGTGATTTGTCATATCATACAGCATAAAAACCCATCCTTCGCTATACTGCTTGTATGATAAAAATACAATCCCATTGGAAGCGCACTCATCTCGTACAAGGCGGCATACTGCTCACAATGGCCTTATTTCCGCTGTGGTGGCGCATTGATAATGCCCCTGCCCCATTTAGCTATAACTATATCGTCGGCTTCGTCCTGTTTTACCCGATGGCGTTCACTATATTGGCGTGGTTTTTCAGTGGGCTACAAGGCTTGCAAGCTTTGGCGCAAGATAAGCTCAAAGTGACGTGGGCGTTCGCGCTCATCGGGCTGAGCATCTGGGCATTCACATCTAGTAATTGGGCATTTGCTAATCAAACAGCACCCGGTGTCGCCATTAATGGGGCGGCGCAATACGCTATCATTGGCCTATTCGCCATTGCAACGGCAAGCGTTGGACTTCCCCTCAAAACTTTGCGGATACTTTTCGCTATCAGTTTAGTATGGAATAGCCTGATAGGCATTGCGCAAGTGGCAACACAAGGCGCTATTGGCCTGCGCTGGTTAGGTGAGCTACCAATTAATCCCACTAGCAGTCATTTCAGCGTGATACAGATAAATGGCGAGCGCTGGCTACGCCCTTATGGGCTTTCATCTCATCCCAACATATACGCAGGGGGATTGGTCATCGCCATATTAGTTTGCGTGCCTTTGTTGTGGTCAGGCCGAAAAGCCTTGCGTTGGGCGGGTTTGGGCGCACTAATGGCCGGACTGTGGGCATTATTGCTCAGCTTTTCGCGGGCGAGTTGGCTTGGGTTGGCAGCGGGCGGTTTTGTCTTACTCCCCTATATAGTGCGTCACTGGCGAAAACAAGCCGCACGAAAAATGTTGGTTGTCGCACTGGGTGGTGTGCTGTTATTGGGGGTGGTCTTCGCCATCAGCTATCGTGATTTATTAATCACAAGGACAGGCGCAGGCGACCCCACGCTAGAATTACGCTCCATATCCGACCGCGTGGTATTGGGTGAAATTGCAATACAAGCCATCCATGAACGATTGGTAAGTGGGCATGGCGTTGGTCATTTCCCATGGTTCGCTAGTTACTATCTATATCATTTCACCGATTATGATTTGCGGGGGCAAAATGCCCATCACATATGGCTCACATTATGGGCGGAGTTGGGCATCATCGGGCTAGGGCTATTCTATATTGCACTATGGAGCGGTTTTGAAAGCGGGTTACAGCGCGCACGCCGTTATGATGATGGGAGAGAAGGCATCTTAGCGGCGATTGTGGCGCTCGTTATCATCGGCCTATTTGACCATTATCCGCTCACCATGCTGCAATTTCAGGCGGTATGGTGGGGATTGCTAGGATTAGCCATGCAGGAGGGCGCTCCGATTGAAACGCCCCTACCTATAAATTCACCCTAATCGCCAAAGAAAACAACTGGTGGCACTTCGTCACATGCGCCTTCAAAGAAAACGGCTTGCCATGCCACCCAAGCGCCCGGCGCTAAGCGCCACCACGCATCGCCGACTTCTGGTGCATAGAGACCATCGGGCTGAGCGCTAGCGTAAGGCGGCATCTCGCCAATAATGGGGTACGAAGTACCGGGGCCGCTACGGACGCGGGCAGGTGCAGTAGAGGCGGCAATCGTACATTGTGCATCAAAAGGCACACCGGCGAGCGGGTCTCGCCCGGGTGCTGCTGGCGGTGTAATTAAGGCCTCTAGCAACACGCCAACGTAAGCGGGCTGTGGCAATAGCTCTAGCGGCAAGCTAGCGAGGCGGCCATAGTCATAAGCTTCTGCTGGCAATGGCACATCCGCCGGCGCTAACAGCCCTTCATCGCTCATAGCGTTCATCGGCACAACAACGCGCGCGCCTTGCTGAGCAACTTGTGTTTCGCCCATTGCCGAAACTTCAGCCTGCCCCATGAGGACATTCACCACCAATTCGCCAGCTGACTGTGCCTGCAGAAAAACGAGACCATTGAGGCGAAGCGCAGCACCATTGACCAATAGCACTAAAGGTGCAGCATCCGAAGGGGTGTGGATGAGAACGCCGCTCTCTGGTGTATTGGGACATGGCGCATCCTCTGTGCCTGTTTGCAAGTTAAAAGCGGCAAAGGGCGGATAAATCATCTGTGGCGCAACAGCATCAGCTGTCACAATCGGCAAAATGGAAATATCACCGCTCACAGCGCCGATAGCTATCCAACCACTTTGACCATCTGGCAACATCACCTGTAGCCACTGGCTATCGTTGAGAATACCAATGGCTTTCAATACATCATCCTGAAATAATGTGGCCAGAACGCGGTGTTCAGTGGTAGGGCCACTACGCACATTTGCGCCAGCGGCAGGCGTTACTATCACATCTGCTGTAGGCAAGGTTAAGTTTTCATTGCCTAGATTGCGCAGTTGCACATTGCCAAAAGCCAGCATCAATACGGGTTGCGGCTGCCAAGAGATACCATCATAGGCGGTTGTTTGCAATTTCACCGTCCCCCACGTGGCATCTTCTGTGCTTAAGCTCAAAAAGGCGACATCGGAAACAGAGGCGCTATCACCAGCGGCCAGCAACGCCGTAGCTGTTCCACCTTCGAAAGGCATAGCGAAAGCAGTCGGCGCACCTAAGCACAGCGTCCCAACGTCTGCATCAGCACAGGCGCTTTGTACAGAAGCGAAACTCTCGGCAATGGGGATAGGGCACAAGTCATCATCTTGCGCAATGACTAAGATAGGCGCAATTATCAACAGCAAACACAAAGCGCTATAACGTATCAAGCGCATGGCATACCTCATTTATCCATGTCATTCACATTAGCGGGGCAATCATACATGAGCGCGGCCTACTTCTCAAGCAGCGCCGCGCCCAATAACCGTGAGATTGAAGAGCGGTCTATTCGCCGCCAACATACTCGATATGAAAATCGACGGTATACACACAAGAAGCCATGCCCGGTAGCTCTAGCAAGAATTCCATTGTTCCTGTGATTAAGGTTTCCGATTGAACATAGAGCGTGTAAAAGAGATTCACTCCCTCTTCCTCAAGGAACATTGTGTATACATTGACAGCTGGGTTATCAAAAACAGCCCCTGAAGGAACAGGCTCACCACTAGCGGTGACTACAGTTTCCATAGATACGCCATCGCTGAAGTCTATAACTGCCGTATCTTCGGACATGGTTGATAGGGCTTGTAGCATTGTCGACGGACACCCCTCACCCAGCGCCACCTCACCCGGTATAAATGTCCATGCGCCACTGAGGGGCGTTACTAGCTCAGAAGGCACGCTTGATTCTTCATCGCCCAACGCAAGAGCAGCATCCATCCCCAGTTCGCCTAACACACTCATGTCGAAGGGTTCAGGCTCAGATGGAGCACCTGCAGGCATCAATTCTTCATCAAGCGGCACACGCACTAACTCACCCGCTTCAAACGTCAC
>WGEI01000058.1 GCA_015492875.1 Anaerolineae bacterium
ATTATTGACCATGGCTGGGGGGTTTATACGATTTATGCTCACCAGAAAGACGTAATGGTCAACGTCGGTGATTTTGTTCAGGCAGGGCAGCAAATTGGGGTAGTAGGGTCTTCTGGACGGGTAACAGGCCCTCATTTGCACTGGGAAGTTTGGATTCAGGGCACACCAGTAGATCCAATGCAATTTGTACAACAGGATTTTCCGTGATACTAAAGAGGAACTGGTTTTAACTTAAAAACTAGAGAGGAGCAGACAGCGCGAAAATTCGCGCTGTTTTATCATGACTGACGAAACCCATCGCACAGCAATTAAAGCTTTTTTCAAGCAACTTGGCGGCAAAGACTTTGTGGAGCAAATTCAAGCATCAGATGAGCAAATACAGCATTATCGGAAGCGGATAGCAAAACAACCCGCCCCGCAATGGGTAACACCGGGCAAGGTTTTGCAAATGGAGCACACCCAACAAGGCACACAATTCACCTGTGAAAATGCTAAGGTGCTGGTCACTTTTTGGGCAGATGACTGCGTTCGGGTAAGGGTTATCCGCCCAAGTGAAACGTTTAATGCAGCATTTTCATATGCGGTGATAAAAGAAAGCCCAAATCCCATCGACCTAGAGGTAATCACGGAAAATGATGCCTATATTTTGAGAAGTGCAGCGTTAGTCTGCCGTATACAAACCACACCATACCGCCTTGAAGTTTACAAAAGCGATGGCACGCCTGTCGTCATCGAAGCGGATGCGCCAGCGCTTGATGTGCATGGGCGAGTGCGACTATCGACACGGCTGGTAGATGATGAAGCGAGTTATGGCACAGGGGAACGGGTAAACCGTCTTAATCTGCGAGGGCGCAAGCTTCGCTTTTGGAACACAGACCCGGCGGTTTATGAGCGTGGCAGTGACCCGATTTATTACAATGTGCCATTTTATCTGGGGTTAAATCGATACGGCGCATATGGCATATTTTGGGATAATTCATATGACGGCACGCTAGACATTGGGCAAACTGATGCTAATAGGCTAACGTGGGAGAGCATTGGAGGCGAATTACGTTATTTCATCTTCAGTGGCGATATGAAAGGTGTTTTAGAGCGCTATACAGAATTGACTGGGCGACATGAATTGTTGCCATTATGGGGGCTGGGTTATCACCAATCACGATATAGCTACTACCCGCAAGAGGATGTGTTGCAAGTAGCAGAGTGGCTGAGAGGGCGGGAAATCCCATGCGACGCACTTTATCTTGACATTCACTATATGGATGGTTATCGCGTCTTCACTTGGGATAAGCGTGGTTTTCCAGAGCCAGCAACCTTACTCCAAAAGCTGCACGAGATGGGATTTAAGGTTGTGGTTATTTTAGATCCCGGCATTAAAGTAGACCCGCAATACCAGATTTATCTATCAGGTATGGAAGAAGATATATTCTTCAAGTTTGCGGATGGCACACCTGTATTAGGCGCGGTTTGGCCGGGCGCTTGTCATTGGCCAGATTTTACTAACCCCAAAGCACGGGCGTGGTGGGCAGAACAATGTGCAACATTTTTGGCCAGTGACATTGATGGTATATGGAACGATATGTGCGAGCCGGTGACGTTTAGCATTCAGGGTGCTTCTGATTTACCGGTGAATATCCAACATGATAAGGAGGGGCTGGGGGGCAATCATGCCGAGTGTCGCAACGTTTACGGCATGCAGATGGGGCGAGCATCTCAAGCGGGATTACGCAAGGCCTATCCTGAACGGCGGCCATTTAACATCATTCGCGCGGGGTACGCTGGTGCGCAACGCCACGCCATCTCATGGACTGGTGATAATCGTGCTAGTTGGGAGCAGTTGCATCTCGGCATTGCGATGACATTGAACATGGGGCTTTCTGGGGCGGCATTTACTGGGCCAGACATAGGCGGTTTTGGCGGTGATACAACTGCCGAGCTATTGACGCGCTGGACACAAGCAGGGTGTTTATTGCCCTTCTGCCGAAACCACAGTGCTGTGGGCACTATTCGGCAAGAGCCATGGGCATTTGGCCAACCCTATGAAGACATTATCCGAGCGGCTATTGAGCTGCGCTACCGCCTCCTGCCCTATTTGTATACAGCAGCGGCAGAGTGTGCGTTTTATGGCTGGCCTGTGGTGCGCCCGCTGGCAATGTATGAGCCAGACAATCCTATGCTGCGCGACATTGATGATTGTTATATGCTCGGTGAGCATATGCTGGTTGCGCCGGTTGTAGAGAAGGCGGCAATAGCACGTGAAGTGTATTTGCCTCAAGGGACGTGGTATGACTTTTGGACAGGAGAAAAATGGCAAGGTGGTCATAGGATAGTAGTTGATGCGCCGTTGGATAAATTGCCTGTGTTCATTCGTGCGGGTAGCGCCTTGCCAATGTGGCCAGTAATGCAGTTCACCGATACACAAAAGATAGAAACACTCACCATTCGCCTATATGTTGGTGATGGCGAAACGCGCATATATGAAGATGCGGGTGAAGGCTTGGATTATCAACAGGGTGACTATAGGTGGGTACATATCCAATGCTCGGAAATAGGCAAACGCTTTGTCGTTAAAAAAGAGGTCATTGGCGGGTTTATGCCAAACTACAAGCGGATATGTGTTGAAATAGTGGGGCTGAAAGATGAAGCCATATGGCTTATAGATGGCAAAGAAGTAGAAGCTAGTGAGAAAAATGGGATATTCACCATCACAATAGAGGATTTTGAACAGCTAGATATACCCTTACGGCGATAGTATACAGAAATGACAAAGGGGCTGCTTAAAAAAAACCAGCCCCCTTATCTTTATGCGTTAAAAGAGGTTAGGCATCTCCGTAGGCTTTATCAAGCACCTCGAAGTCCGTAAACAAGAAGTGGTCGTGATAATAGTGAATCCACAAGAAGGATAGGATCGCTGTGTAATAAGCAATGTCGAAGTGGCGGTTGCCGTCAATATTCGGGTCCACCACACCGGCTAACACGTATACTAAGACGAAAATAAGCAATGAGCCAACCAACAACATGGCGCTAAAGGTATAAAGGCCACGCGCATTTTCTGTTTTGCGGCTGAAACGCGCAACAAGCGGGGCTTCCTCATCAAGATTGCCATAATGCTGGCGGATTTTGATGATGTAGAAAGTGATAGCGAGATATTGGAAGGAATGCCATGTATTCATCCCTTGAAATGCTGTATCAAGATTGGGTAATGC
>WGEI01000059.1 GCA_015492875.1 Anaerolineae bacterium
CACCTGTATACCGAGTGACCCTACGGCTTCCGCCGCAGTCACAGGTGCAAGTACACCGCCTTCTTCAACACCATCGGTCAGCAAAATGATGATTTTACTACGGGCTTCACTCTGCCGCAGCATATTTGCCGCCGCCGCCAAACCTTCACCAATCGCTGTGCCATCTTCTAATCCAATATCTGGCGCTAATTGAATTTCCTCTAGCAACACCTGTAAAATATCATGGTCTAATGTCGGCGGTGCTTGTTGAAAGGCGTCTCTGGCGAAAACGACTAATCCAATACGATCGAAATGCCGTTGCGTAATGAAATTATCCATCACCACTTTGGCCGCCGTTAAGCGATTGCTTGGCTCAAAGTCCTCTGTTCCCATACTGCCAGAAATATCTACCGCCAGCACCATATCCAACCCGCGCCCGCGCAAGGTCTCTCTGGCAAGGCCTGTTTGCGGTCTCGCTAGCCCGACGATCAACAACAATAAAGCCCCATATCGTAATACATCAGGCAAATAGCGCAACCGAACCCGCCAGCTTGTTGGCAGCCCACTCATGAGGCGTATATCCGAAAACTGCAAAGCGGCATATTTGTTCTTAGGGGGATACCTGCGATGATAGAGCCACCATAGTATGGGGATGGCGAATAAGGCAAAGGCGGCTGGATGTGCGAAGCGAAATGTTTCCATCGCTAATCCTCCGCCCCCTTTTGAAATTGCCGCCCATAGTCATTTAACCACTTGTGGCTGAAACGCAAGATGCGCCCGCTACTGTCATGGTCTGGTAGCTGTTTGGCGAACTTAACAATATCCGTTTGCTCTAAAATGCGCTGGAGTTGTGCTATGACTTCCAGCTTCATATCCTGCTCTGTCAATGCCTCAATCAGTTCAGTTGTCGTCATCTCACAGGCCGGGATTTTTAACCCCTGTTCGATAAATGTTCTTAAACAATCGGCTAGTGCGGGGTAAAACGCGATTGGCTCTTCTACCAGCGCTTCTAATTCTTCTAATCTAGTGATTGCTTTTTCCAGTGGTGTTTGCTCTGGTGTAGGCGGCGGAGTTTGTCGTGCTTTATATTGCCGCCAGCCCCACCATGATGCCCCACCTAATGCAATTACAGTCCCTACCGCAAGCAGCCATGGGAATACCGGCAAATCTATCGGCGGCTTAACGGGCTTCAATGTATCTCCCACGCCTATCAGTGTAGAAGGCACGCTGATGAATACGGGGGTAGGGATAATGGTATAGATTTCTTCCCCTCCCTCACGGTATTCAATCTCCATCTCAGGTGGCTCAAAATCCCCAGATGACCAGATAACCATACGAAACATTTGTTGGTAAGTGCGCAAATTTCCCTGCTCTTGGCTATCTACCTCGCCAATGTCCAGCACCAGATACCGCATATCGCTAGGCAGGGTAGGCCATTTCAGTATCTCCACAATAGGCTCTGCTTCAACCCTCAGCGTCAGCGTAATAGGTTGGCCTACCAATGGCGCGAGTAAATCAGCATCCCAAACCGCTTGAATATAAGCCTGTGGCTCTTTGGTTGCTTCTGGTGTTATCTCTGGCGTGATTTCCGCTGGTGGCGTTTCCTGCCCGCTCGCTGTCAGCCATAAACCGCCAACCCACAATGCGACAAGCCAGAGCGATAAAACCCATCTTTTCATCGCCGCCGCTCTCGCTCATGGAAGAAAGCGCTCAACGCTTGAATGTAATCCCCATTCACCGACACTTCCAACGTATCAATCCCTGCCCGCCTAAATAGCGCTTGCCGCCCTTTACGCAGCTGTTCTTGCCGCTGCTGGTATGCGGCTTGCCAATTTGCTAGTGAAGTATCTATAACTTGCTGTCTTCCCGTTTCCGCGTCTTCTACCCGTACCATGCCGATTTTGGGCCAGCGGATTTCTCGCGGGTCATTGAGTATAACCGCTATCACATCGTGCCGCTGCGCCAACGCCATGAGCGGCCTTGTATAGGTCTTTGGCTGAGCGAGGAAGTCAGAGAGTAGAAAGATGATAGCGCCCCGTTTAAGAATGGTGTTGGCGGTGCGCAGAGCTAGCCCAATATCTGTCCCCTTGCTTTCGGGGCGATGGGCGAGTAGCTCTCGAATGATGCGCAGCGTGTGATTGCGGCTTTTTCTTGGCGGCAAATAAAGCTCTATCTGGTCGCTAAAAGCCAGTAGCCCAACACGATCATTATTGCGGATGGCCGTATAAGCCAGCGCCGCCCCCATTTCCGCCGCCAACTCCCGTTTTGCCCGTTGCATACTGCCGAACAATGTAGAGGCGCTGGCATCAACCATGAGCAATACGGTCAATTCCCGCTCTTCAACATAGCGCTTAATATAAGGTTCGCCTGTACGCGCGGTGACATTCCAATCAATATCACGCACATCATCACCAGGCTCATAGGGGCGCACCTCTTCAAAAGCGATGCCTTGCCCCTTAAATGCCGAGTGATAAGCTCCGGCGAATACGCTATGGACTAACCGTCGCGTCTTCAGGTCTAAAAGGCGTATTTGCTGCAGTATGTCAGGCGATAATAACATCAGGGAACAGCGACTCGTGTCAGAATTTGTTGGATAATCTGCTCAGTGGTGATATTTTCCGCCTCTGCCTCAAACGTGACGATAATCCTATGCCGCAATACATCCGCCGCAATGGCTTTAATATCATCAGGGGTGACATAACCCCGCCCGTCTAAAAAGGCATTCGCTTTTGCCGCCCGCAGCATGAAAATCGTCGCACGGGGCGAAGCGCCAAATTCAATGAGCGGCTGCAATGCTTTGAACCCGTTTTCTGCAGGGGCGCGCGTGGCGAAAATAATGTTCAGTACATAATCTTTTATCCGCTCGTCCACATAAATATGATGCACCACTTGCTGTGCCCGTTGCACTGTTGCCGTCTCAATAACTGCCCGCGCTGGCTCTAATGGCTCTCCCGTCATCCGCTCCATAATTTCCCGTTCTTCATTGCGATTGGGATAATCAATCAAGACCTTCAGCATGAAGCGGTCTAATTGTGCTTCGGGTAAGGGGTAAGTCCCCTCTTGCTCTACCGGGTTTTGCGTCGCCAACACCATAAAAGGTTCTGGCAAGAAATGCGTTTCTGCCCCCAGCGTCACCTGCCGCTCTTCCATCGCTTCTAACAGCGCTGATTGCACCTTAGCCGGCGCACGGTTGATTTCATCCGCCAACACGATATTAGCGAAAATCGGCCCCAAACGTGGCGTAAATTCCCCTGTGCGCGGGTTATAAATTTGTGTGCCGATTAAATCTGCTGGCAACAAATCAGGTGTGAACTGAATGCGTTGGAAATGGACATTAATTGCCGCAGCTAATGTGCGAACGGTGAGCGTTTTAGCCAAACCGGGCACACCCTCAATCAGCAAGTGCCCATTACAAAGTAGGGCGATGAGTAGGCGCTTGATGAGCCTCTCTTGCCCGACAATGATGCGTTGCGTTTCTGCTAGCAACTCTTGAATGAAAGTAGCTTCTTGCTGTATACGTGCATTGAGTTGTTGGAGCGATGATGTCATAGTTTTCGCTTATAATATGAATTCATTAATTGACCATTGATTGTACTGAAATTTTCACTGGTAGGGAAATTCCCCCATCTAGTATAAGCAAAAAGGGGCAATTTCGCCCCCTTTGTTTTACAATCCTCACTGCGATTTAACGCGGCACAATGTGGTGCTCTCTACACCGCGCTTCATAGCGCTCTGTCGCTCCAACCAATATAATTGGGTCATCATACCGCGCTGGCTCGCCATTCACCAGCCGTTGGGTTCTACAAGCTGGTTCTCCACAGATAACGCATATCGCCCGTAACTTCGTGACTTCCTCTGCAATGCTCATCAAATGGGGCATCGGGCCAAACGGCTCACCCCGAAAATCCATATCTAACCCAGCCAAGATGACCCGCAACCCTCGATTAGCGAAGTCTTCCGCCAACGGAACAATATCGTCATCAAAAAATTGCACCTCATCAATCGCCACAACCGTTGTACCCGCCTCCACGCGCTCACGAATATCTTGAATGGATTGTACTGGGATAGCATCTATCCCTTGCCCGTTATGGCTAGTTACTTGTTCTTGATGGTAACGTGCATCAAGGCCATGCTTGAATACCTGCACATGTTGTTGCGCGATTACCGCCCGCCGAACTCGCCGAATGAGTTCTTCTGTTTTGCCACAAAACATACTGCCACAAATAACTTCTATTGTTCCATAATGGTGTTTCATAAGGCGAAGAAACCCTTATCTAACCTGTGCCTGTAAATACAAAGGCAGCCTGTTGAGCAACGAGGCTGCCTGATGAATGCACTATGTGTTTGCGCTAGGCTTCCGGTAATTGATAACCGCGCGCCTTCAGCTGTTTCTTCAAATCCGCCAGCACTTTACGGCCAATGCCAGGGAATTCAAGGATGCTGTCATCGCCACCTTCACTTAGGCGGTTGAGCAAATCTTGAACGACATTGATGCCATTTTCGGCCAGAATGTTCGTATAGCGCTTGCTCAAGCCCAGTTCCGCCAACGGCAGGTCTGGCGGTGTCTGCGCCGCTTTACGCGCTTCTGCTTCAGCGCGTATTTCATCGCGTTTCTTCAAGCGTTTCATGAAGATGTCAACACGGCCTTCCGTGTCAACAATACGCTGTTCACCAGTGAAAAATGGATGGCAGGCAGAACAAATATCTGTCCGTATTTCTGGTACAGTTGCACCAGTAGTCCAGGTATTCCCACAGGCACAAACCACTTTGGCCTCAGGATACCATTTCGGATGAATCCCTTGCTTCATAAGTGTTTTATCTCCTCAAACAACACCATCACGGCCCTGAATCGGGTAGCGTGAGGTTGCGTTGTCGTTATGAACGCTTATGCGGCATTTCCGGGTAAACGCTAATGCGTTGTTGCCCTTTACGCCCGCGCATCCGCTCAAACACCACATACCCTTCGCTAGTCGCAAAAAGCGTATGGTCTTTGCCTATGCCAACATTGATGCCGGGGTGGAATTTTGTGCCACGCTGACGAACAATGATATTGCCCGGAATAACATATTCGCCGCCAAAGCGCTTCACGCCCAGCCGCTTAGAATTGCTATCCCGCCCGTTTTTACTTGAGCCGCCGCCCTTTTTATGTGCCATAATTCAACCCTCTTCCTTGCCTAGACCTTTATTTCATCCACGCGGATACGGGTGCGATACTGACGGTGACCTTGCTTACGGCGATAGTTGGTCCGTTGGCGATATTTGTATACAATGATTTTCTTATCGCGGAATTGCTCAACGACTGTCGCTTTGACCACAGCGCCTTCTACCGTAGGTTGGCCAATCACCACGTTATCACCATCATGTACCAGCAGCACTTCGTTGATTTCGAAGCTCTCGTTTTCTTCATAAGGTAGCCGCTCAACATCAATCGTTTTACCAACTTCGGCACGGTATTGACGGCCACCTGTACGAATAATCGCGTACATACTCACTCCAATCTTCTCTTATCACCGCTGCCTGCTTAAGGGCACACGGGGAAAATTGGCTTTATGCCAATGCGTAACAAAGACCCCAGCAAACATGGGGCAGGTGCGTATTATAGCCGTTGCTGCCGCTTCACGTCAACGACGAAAAAGCCGTTTTGCTTGATTTACCGGATGAACATCGCGTCACCTAATGAGTAAAAGCGATAGCCCTCTCG
>WGEI01000060.1 GCA_015492875.1 Anaerolineae bacterium
CGTCCATCAAGTCAATGATGCGCTCGATGCCGAGTGAGATGCCCGTTGTCGGCAAGTTTTGCTTACGGAAGAGGCCAATGAGTTCGTCGTAGCGCCCGCCGCCGGCGATGCTACCGATATTTGGCTCGGTGATTACTGCCTCAAAGATAGGGCCGGTATAATAGCCTAAGCCACGCACCATCGTATAATCGAAGGTATAAAATTGGGGAGAAACGCCCGCCGCCGCTAGATGAGAGGCAACTAGCCGCAGTTCTTGGATGCCTTCCATTGCGGAGGGAATATGGCCTAGCGTCTCTTCGGCAAAATCTAGATTGGCAAGGCCTTCATAATCAGCCTGCAGCAAGGTCATCATGCGCTCGACAACAGCTGGGGCGATGCCGCGCTCTTGCAGTTCTTTGGCCACGCCCTCTGCGCCGATTTTATCGAACTTATCAACACTGCGATATAAATCCCCCAATTGCTCATCAGGCACACCGCTATATTGCCCGATACCCGTCAATAGTTTGCGGTTGTTGATTTTGACTGTGAATTGCTGGAAACCCAACTGCTGAAGTGCCATCACAGCCAAACTGACCACCTCCGCATCGGCTTCCATACTATCTACGCCAACAATATCGGCATCGCATTGGTAAAACTCGCGATAGCGCCCACGTTGGGGGCGTTCCGCACGCCAAACTGGTGAAAGCTGGTAGCGCTTAAAGGGGAAGTTCAGTTCATTTTGATGCTGGGCGACAACGCGCGCCAGAGGCACGGTGAGGTCATAGCGCATTGCCAACGCTTCTTTGCCGAGGGGGTGTTGGGCATGGAAAATGAGCTTTTCTGCATCCTCGCCATATTTCCCCATCAGCGTCTCGCGCAGTTCTAAAACTGGCGTTTGTAGCGGTTCGAAGCCAAAACGGTGAAAGACTTCGCGCACTAGGCTGAAGACATAATCGCGCTTGAGCATGTCTTGTGGCAGAAAATCGCGCATTCCTTTAGGCACGCGCGGTTTAATTTTCGGTTGGCTCATGTCTACCTCTCCTCAACTTCGCCATGCAATAAAAAGAGCGCAGACCAACGTCCACGCTCATGAGGCTCATTCATATGCAGGCCGTCGGTCATGCTTATCGGATTAAAGTATGATGATGTATCGACATAACGCATTCCCCAAACGGCCTTAATAACCTTCAACAGTATACGAAAAGGGCGGTGGGAATGCAATTGCTTTATATCGCCAGTAAATAGCCAAGACGCAAGGCGGCTTGCTCTAACAAAGTTTCCGCCTGCGCCAGCGCCTGTTCTAGGGACATGGGGGCATTGACGATAGGCAACACCGCTTGCAAACCCGCCGCATGGAGGACTGCATCATCGACTGCTAGCCCGCCAACCAACGCAACGGCAGGCACGCCAGCCTTATGAGCGCGTTGGGCAACGCCAAATGGTCCTTTGCCATAAATGGTCTGTTCATCCATGCGGCCTTCGCCAGTGATGACCAAATCAGCCCGTTGTAGATGGTCATCGAAACCATTGAATTGGCAAAGCAAGTCTAAGCCAGGGACAATATGGCCACCCAGAAAAGCCATCAAGCCAGCCGCCAAGCCGCCAGCCGCACCACCGCCAGCCGTGTTACGCACATCAACCCCAAGCTGTTCGGCAATGAGGGCGAAAAAGTGGCTCAAATTGGCTTCAAGTTGCGCAACCTGCTGCGGCGTCGCGCCTTTTTGTGGGGCAAAGACGCAGGCAGCGCCACGTTCGCCCAAAACAGGATTATCGACATCAGCGGCGATAATCACTTCCACATTGAGCCAACGTGGGTCTAAAGCAGATATATCTACCTGCGTCACTTGGTCAAGTGCGCCACCACCATGACCTATTTCCCGTCCAGTTGCATCGAGAAAACGCACCCCCAATGCCTGCATACAACCTGCGCCGCCATCGACCGTAGCACTGCCGCCCATGCCGATGATGACACGCTCTGCACCAGCGTCCAGTGCAGCTTGTAGAAGTTGACCAGTGCCATAAGTGGTTGTGTACATTGCATCCAGTTCATCATCGGGCAAAAGCTCTAAGCCAGAGGCTAAAGCCATTTCAATAACCGCAGTGCGCCCATTATCAATCAAGCCAAAAGCGGCCTCCACTTCCTCACCAAGAGGGCCAAGCACGGTTTTAGGGATACGCTCGCCACCTGTGGCCAGAAAAGCATCCAGCGTGCCATTCCCACCGTCGGCAATGGGCAAAAGTGTGAGTTCGGCTTGCAGGCCAGAGCGTTTAAGGCCGCGCGCAATAATTTGCGTAGCAGCAGTAGCGGTCAGGCTGTGTTTGAACGCGCCAGAGGCAATCAGAATACGCATCCCTGCCCTATCCTTCTAACCAGATGAGGCCGTCGATACTGCCCTCTGTGTGGTCCGTTAATTGCTCTTTGATACCGCCAGAGCGTGACATCACAAAAATTTGCTGAACGGGCGTATCGATGGACGACGTGTAGGCGACACGCTCGCCCTTCGGGTCTATCGCCACATAGGGGATAGACGACAAGTCATCTAATGGCTGAGCAGAAGAGCGGAATTGGATATTGTAAATGGAAAAGCCATCTGCAACAGCAGCCACCAGCACCTGAGCATCGGGCGACATGATGAGGCTATGGGCAAAAAGCTTGGTGCCGGGCACCTCTTGGGGACGCTCGGTGATGTCTGTTGTGGGTATTTCGTAGATTGCGCCACCAGATTGCCCGGTTGTATCGCTGCGTACAGCATGTAAATAGAACAAACGTGGCTCGGTGGGATGGTGAATCGGGTTGGTATCGGGGCCAAAACCGCTGGGAACGGTCAGTCTCATGTTGAGAAAATCCGCCGCAATATCATAAACGCCAATGGGGCCAGTGCTGAAAAATAGGCGTGTGCCATCGGGCGACCATGTTAAGCCATAGACATTTGCTGCGTTGAGTTGCGCCAGCATACGCTGGTTATTGCCTTGTGGACAAGTTGTCGCGCCGGCAAAATCAGCGATGTAAAGGTCATAAGGCGCGCCAACGCTCGCCGCCGCAAAAAAGGCAACGGAGCGTCCATCGGGCGACCAAACAGGAAAGCGCACTAGTGGATAGGTCAAACAAGAAATTTGCTGCGTATACGAGCCATCGCGACTGGCCGCCCAAACTTCTTGGCCGCCCAACATCCCCGTAGCAACATAGGTTAATAACTGCCCATCAGGGGAAGCGGTCAAATCGCTGAACGGGCCGCCACGCAATATCAGCTCATCACTAGAGCCATCCCCGGCCAAGGCGGCAATAGAATCACGATTGTAGATATAGTAAATTGTGCCATCAGCATGATAGCCCGACGGTGTCAGCGTAGGGGCAGAGGCGGGGTCGGTTGGCGAGGGTGTTGGCGGGACAGTCGGCGTGAAGGTCGGGGGCAACGTCGGGGCGCGGCGGGTTGGTGTGTCGGTGGGTTTGGCCTGTGTTGTCGCCAGTGCAATAGCATCGCTCGTACTTTGAGCGTCGATTGTGCCCTGTAAATCAATCAGCGTTGGCAGGGGTTCATCTTGACGAGCACAAGCGGACAATACCCCAATGAGCACTAATATCAAAAGCCATTTTAACGACCGTTGCCGCAACATACTCAACCCTTTCCATTTCTTGAGTACCAATGTCATCTATTATACTCAAGGGGCTAATTGTAGCGCATATTGGGCTGTAAAGGCCTCGCACATTCCCCAAAAATCACTAAAATGCCCCACTTGAGTACACAGGCAATACTGTGTCTTTATAGAGAGAGGGTGAGAATTCGATGATAGCAACACAACACTGGACTGCCGGTGTCCATCACGACGGTTCTATTATGTATGTTTCTAATCCCACACCGCGCGCGGATGAAATAGTGACTATCAAGCTGCGTGTGCCGCTAGATTCGCCAGTACAAGCAGTTTTTTTACGCACCGCGCCTGACGGTGAAAGCCACTTAGAGCCAATGGAAGAAGTTGGGCGTGATGGCATCTGCCGCTGGTACGCGGCTTCTCTGCGGGCGACAATGCCAGTGAACACCTACCGCTTTAAGCTGATGACAGCAGAAGGTGCATATTATCTCACGGCGGCGGGCATTAGCCGCGCTGAAAGGACGGACGCGCTGGACTTCAAATTGCTGGCCGATTTCGATACGCCATCGTGGCTAAATGACGCGGTATTTTACCAGATATTTCCCGACCGCTTCTATAATGGCGATGACAGTCTTACACCACCAAACGGCGCGTGGGAACGCGGTGGCTATAAAGTGCAACAGCGCGATTGGGGATTGCCACCGCTCCATTGGCATGAAGGCGGGGGCGTGGTGTTTTATGGTGGCGATTTACTCGGCATCACTCAGAAACTCGATTATCTGGAAACATTAGGCGTGAATGCCCTGTATCTATGCCCTATTTTCTGTAGCGAAAGCAACCATCGTTACGACATCACCGATTTTTACCATGTTGACCCGCATCTAGGCGGCGATGAAGGCCTCATTGCACTACGACGGGCACTAGATGCTAAAGGGATGCGGCTGGTGCTGGATATTACGCCCAATCATTGTAGCTACCATCATCCGTGGTTCACAGAAGCGCTGAAAAACCCGGCTGCCCCTACACGAGAATACTTCATTTGGAACGAATATCCGAATGATTATGCTACATGGCTCGGTGTTCCCTCGCTAATTAAGTTGAACTACGATAGCCCCGCCCTGCGCGAGGTGATGTATCGTGGAGATAAGGCGATTATACGGCATTGGATGCGCGAACCGTACCGCATTGATGGGTGGCGGTTAGATGTGCTGAATATGACAGGGCGCTATAAAATGCGACAGCTTGGCCATGAAGTCGCCCGCGAAATACGACAAGCCGTCAAAGAAGAAAATCCGCAGGCTTATTTGGTAGGCGAGCATTTCCACGACGGTACACCCTATCTACAGGGTGACCAGCTCGATGCAACAATGAATTATCAAGGCTTCAATGTGCCAATGCGACGCTGGCTAGGTGGCCATGATTTGGGCGTAGAAGGCGGCGCGCCATGGGGTGATACGACCTTGTTACCCGCCGAATATATGGCACAACAGATGCAACGCTTTTACGCAGCTGTACCTTGGGCTATTGCACGGTTGCAATTCAACCAGCTAGGCAGCCACGATGTCGCGCGGATTTTAACCGTTGTTGATGGCGATAGTCGCCGCGCAGGGTTGGCGGCTGTGATGTTGATGGCTTATCCCGGTGTACCTTGTGTGTATTATGGCGATGAGATTGGTATTGGTGGGGGTAAAGACCCGGATAATCGCCGCACGATGCTATGGGATGAAAGTCAATGGGATAAAGGGCTGTATGACCTGTATCGGCAGGCTATTCATCTGCGCCGCACACAACCGGCACTCATTCATGGTGGATTTCAGATACTTTATGCCGAGCAAGGTATTTTCGCCTTTATGCGTCAATCACCAGAGCAGCGGCTCATTATCGTTGGCTATCGTGGGCTGGAGGCAGTAGATAGCGTCTGCATTCCCATTTGGCATGGCGGAACAGACGATCATACCGTGCTACGTAATTTGCTCGGCGATGAAGTTTTCAGCGTTGAGAATGGTGTGATACGTTTCGAAAAGCTAGAAACCGGCGCTGTTTTTGTGTTAGAAGGGTAGCCAACACATACCCACAGGGGTATAATAAGGTGCGTTAAGCGCCATATTAAAAAGGAGTCCCCCTATGGCAAAACGGAGTAGAAGATCGTCTAGAAAGTCTAATAGCTGGTTAAAGCGCAATCAGACACGGCTCATCATTGGCGGCGTTATCGCGGCGCTGGCGGTGATTGTTATCACTGTGCGGCAAAGCAGTTTAGGCGATATTGACCTCAGCATTCCCGATAGAAGTGAGGCATATACTATCATCAGTCGTGCACACATTGCCGCTGGTGAAACGGTTGAACCCGGAACATATAACTCCAATCCCCCAACATCTGGCCCACATTCAAGCTCAGTGCGGGCAGGTATTTACCAGCAAGCGATACCAGATGAAAATCTCATACACAATCTAGAGCACGGGCACGTTTGGCTATCTTATCGCGATGCGGATGATGCCGAAGCCATTGAGCTTTTGAGTGCAATTCAAGCACGCTTTCCGCGAACTATTGTGGTGACCTATCGCCCGCAAAACGATACACGTGTGGCAGCAGTGACATGGGGGCGCTTGCTCAAAATTGATGGCGAACTAAACGAGGGTGAAATTCTCGCTTTCATCGCCCGCTATGCCGATAAAGCGCCGGAATCTGTTCCCGGTTGATAGGCAATAGATAACCATTTTCAACGACTATAACAGCCTTTAAGGGGAATAAAGGTATGTCTAAACGCAGTTCACAACGCAAAAAGCAGCAAAAGCAGCAACAACAAATGCGACTGTTGGCCATTAGTGTAATTGTCATCGCAGCGATTGTGGGTTTCCTGATATTAACTGCCGGTAATAATCGCACACGTGTCACATTTCCAGACATTCATGGGATGAGTTTCTCTGGTGATGGAGCGAGGCTTTGGGTAGCGACCCATAACGGCTTGGTTGCTTATGAAGATGGCAACTGGACGAAGCCCGATTTGCCCATTAACGATTATATGGGATATTCAGGCACGGCGGATGGATTTTTCAGCAGCGGACACCCTGGAGCGGGGTCAAACTTGATTAACCCGCTGGGACTAGTTCGCAGCCAAGACTATGGCAAGACGTTGACCACCATTAATTTTTCTGGTCAAAGCGATTTCCATACGATGGCGGCATCGTACTATGGAGAGACAGTTTACCTCGTTAATCCAAGACCTAACTCCCTGCTCTCAACAGGCATATTTTACAGCCTTGACGGTGGCGAAACATGGGAGCAAAGTGCGGCAGAGGGGTTAAGCTCTTCGCCTATTCAACTCGCTGTTCACCCAGAACAAAGCAATATAGTGGCTGTGGCGACACAGGACGGATTATTGCTCTCTGAAGACTATGGCGACACATTCACACCAATCACCCGTAATATGACAACCTCTGTCACCTTCGACCCTAATGGCGAACGGCTCATATATGGCCTAGATGAGCTGTTTACCTATTCACTGGCAGATAAAGAAATCGCCCCGCTGAGTAGCTCGCCAGAGGTTGATGCCGAGCAAGCCATTTTCTATATTGCCGTGAATCCAGTTACAGATGCTATTGCAATCGCCACAACAGACCGCGACCTCTTCTATTCACCAGATAATGGTGAAACATGGGAGAGAATCGGTGAGAATGGCGTTAGCCAATAAACGAAACGATTAAACAATGAAACAGGTGCTCAATATGGAAATTCCAACCTTTGGTTGAGCACCTGTTTTTAAGCTAAAGTACAGGCGATGAAATCTCGAATAGCCGCAAAATAGCGTTCCATACCAATGGCCAATAAATTGTTGTGCCCTGCCCCATGAATCACTTCAAGTGTTTTATCATCTGTGATAGCAGCATCATATAAACGGCGGCCATGCTCAATGGGGATAATGCGGTCTTGCTCACCATGTAAAACCAATAATGGCAAGCGCACACGGGCGAGCTTTCCAACGTTGTTCAGTGGCAAATTGTCATCTGCCAACAATTCTGGTGAAATAGTGAGGCCAAAACGGCGAAACAGCGAAGGCGCATCGGCATAGCCACTTTCGATAATCAGGCCACGAAACATCTCTGGGAATTTATAGGCCACATGAATGGCGGGCGCACTCCCTAACGAGCGCCCTTTAACATAGAGCGGGACATTCTCTATACCATGTTGGGAGAGCAATTTCGGCAAGGCCTTCACAACAACTTCGGCATCTGTCGCCAATATGCTCAGCAGCGGCTCGCCAGCGCTCCAGCCATAGCCCCGATAATCCACCACCAGCAACGACGTGCCCGCCAAGTGGTACATCAGGGCGATATTATCAAAGTCGGTCACAATTTCGCCATTACCATGAAAGTACAGGGTGAGGGGAAATTTTTTGTCGCGGGCGTAAAGGCGATAGCCCAAGATAACGCCCTGTTCTACAGGTATCATGCCATCAAAGGTATCGGAACGGTTGCCGCTACTGGGGCGCGCTTTTCTGGGGAAGAATAGGTTTTCTAAGATAAGAGGTGTGTCTAAAGGGTGCTGGCTCATGAGGCCTCCTTATCATCCTGCAAGACAGGAAAAGCAGGTTCGGCATAACGCATTTGAAAGTCGAGTATATGGCCAAAGTGATGGACGATGGCGGTTTCGACTGCGCCCCTATCCACCGATTCACCCAATACCTGTGCCATACTGGTAACGCCCTTATCACGGATACCACAGGGAATAATGCCATCGAAATAGGATAAATCAGTATTGATATTGAGTGCAAAGCCATGCTTAGTCACCATGCGGGCGTTCACCATCACGCCAATGGCGCAAATTTTCTCCGCCCCTCGCGGGGTATCAACCCAAACGCCCGTCAGCCCCTGAATGCGATACGCACGAATATGAAAATCAGCTAGTGTTTGGATGATAATTTCTTCCAGTTCACGCAAATACCTCAGCACATCACCACGCACATTTTCCCCACGAACAAGGCGAATGATGGGATAGCCCACAAGCTGGCCGGGGCCGTGATAAGTAATATCACCGCCTCTATCGACGTGAAAAACGCTCACAGCGCGCGCTTGACGCTCTTCTGGTGTGAGCAATAAATGCGCCTCCTTACCCGATGAGCCAAGCGTATAAGTATGGGGGTGCTCTAGTAAAAGGAGGCGGTCTGGCGCGGCATTCTGGCTACGTTGGGCGACGAGTTGTGATTGTAAGGAGAGCGCTTCATCATAAGCAATACGATCGATATGCCACACTTCACATACAGTCATGACTCATCCTCATTTTCGGCTAAATGTTTCTCTAGAAAATCTAGCGTAAGCTCAAGCGCGCGCGCCGATTGCGAGCGTTGCTCTGGCGTGAAGTTCTGGCTGAAAAATGTATGGCCTAAGCCGGGCAAAATCGCCAGCTGATGCGGTAGCAACGATTTCTCAAAAGCCTGTTTAAGCGCGCGCAGTACCGGCGGTTTGGTATAAGGCTCTTCACTGCCATATAAGGCGAGGATGGGCGTTGTGGCTTCATCAATCTGCTCTAAATAACTTTGGGGAAAGCCAGCAAACGATACCGCCGCCTCAAGGTCTGGGCGATGAATGGCGGCTTCGAATGCCAAACTGCCGCCCATACCCAAACCAATCGCAGCAACTTTGGCATTACATTGATGGTGCTTTTCTAAAACGGCGAGAGCGGTATCCACGCGGTGGTAGCTCTCTTTCTGATATTGCTCCACGAGGCGCATGGCTTCACGGGGGTCGGTGGTCTGTTGGCCAAAGAATAAATCCGGCGCAATGACATAATACCCCATCTGGGCGAAGTAATTGGCGAGGCGGCGCGTAAGGTCATCGAACCCCCACCAATCATGTAATAGGGCGATGCCAGGGAACACTCTGCCAAGTGTGGGATGTGCCCAATAAGCAGGCAGCTGCGTGCCGTCATCCATCACAATTTGAATGTGGCCGGTGGCGATATGGTATTCAACATGGGATGCGTGGTAAATCGGCATGTGACTCTCTCCCAATCGTCATTTTCGCGGCGTTTAAGTGAATGTGGCCATGTAGATATGCGTTTCATGGGGTTCGGCTTCGATATTATCGGGGGGCAATAAACGAGCGCTATTATCTGGCAGAACCATATTCAGTGTACGATACCCTGCGCGATGTGCCCAATCACGCAAGGCAACAAGTAGCTGGCTGGTTAACGGTTTCGGTGACCAACAGTAGACATCAGCATAGCGCGGCAAAAATAACCGTTGCTGGTAGCAGACAAACGCATCTTGGCCGGAAGCGCTCATCTTCAAGCGGTGGGTTCGGCAGGCAACAATTTCTGGAAAGGCCTCCCACAACGATGGCCACAGGGTTTCCCAATGCTGGCGAGCGCTTTGGCTACGGCCAACGACCATTTGCCAATCCGCAATTTGAGCAGCCTCTGCAGGGCGATGCTCGACCGCTTTATAGAAACTTTGGCCAGTCTGCGCTGGCAGTGTGTACCCACGAACAGAAAAGGCGTGCTCCATGCCATAGCGCTGATAAAGTGCTGCGCGCTCATCATCAAAAGATGGGCAGGATGCGGTGTAGCGAGAGCAATGATAATTCATGCCCCATTGTGGAAGGTATCCCATCAGCGCATCCATGAGGCGCGCCTCATTTTGGGCGGTGGCGCTAATGAAATGGGCCAGGTGCAGATGGTGGCCAAAGGGCTGCTGCTCTTGGCTGATATAGCATTGGGCATAAGCAACGAGTGTGCCCCCTTCCCATATCGCCAACGGAATTCCCGCCCCGCGCAGCAGGTGGCTCAGAAAAATGGCGGCTGTTTCAAGGCTCATCCACGGGTTGCTATAGCCATCGCCATGCAACCAGCGTTCATAAATTGTGAGCGCTTGATAGGGCAAGTCTTCCACTTGCCCATCGGGCGTCATCCGCTGCCAACGGTGAATTTGCGCCCGAAACAATGAGCTGATTGCGGCAGTGTCATCCATTGTGGCCATTCGTATTTCGAGATGAGCCATAACCAACGCTCCAATTTGAGATATGTAGCAATAAATCTATTTTACCAAATGCCCGCTATTTACCACGGGGTTATGTGGTAAAAGGCGAATATCGGGTAATATGGACGGCATGTTAAACAGCGCACTGAAGGAGTGACTATGTTACTAGCGTTTGATATTGGCAATACCAACATTCACATGGGACTGTGGCAAGCAGGGAAATGGGCATTATCGTGGCGGGCGCGCACGGTAACGGAAAAAATGCCAGATGAATATGCTGTGCTATTGCGCAACTTTTTGAATAGCGCGGATATTGGTTTTAAGGCGATTACTGGTGTGGTCATCAGCTCTGTTGTACCCGCATTAACACCGGCATTTGTGGAACTTGTGGAGCGTTATATGGAGCTAGAGCCGCTGCTGGTGACGTATGAGGTCAAAACGGGTGTTGGCATTGGCATTGACCAGCCTCAACAAGCGGGGGCAGACCGCATCGCCAATGCAGCGGCGGCGTATACGCTTTATGGCACACCGTCCATTGTCGTTGATTTTGGCACATCGACTAATTTCGATGTTGTGTCACCAGAAGGCGCATATATTGGTGGGGCATTGGCGCCGGGGATTGGTGTGGCGCATGATGCACTGGTGAGCCGTGCGGCCAAGTTGCACAAGGTGGACATTGAACCGCCGCCGAGCGCTATCGGGCGGAATACCATTCACGCCATGCAATCGGGTATTTTCTGGGGTTATATTGGGCTAATTGAAAGCCTCGTCAGCAGAATCAAAAACGAGCTGAACAGTGATAAGACCACTGTCATCGGCACTGGGGGGCTGGCGCGGCTAGTCAGCGAACACACTGACGTTATCGACACCATTGCCCCCACCCTAACGCTGGACGGCCTACGCATTATCTATGAGCTGAATCGGGGGTAATAGTTGACAAAAAGCGGGGAAACATGTAATTTAATTATATATATTTCGCAACAATGTCAACAGAACAATGTATTTACACGACTTCTTCGCAAACAATCCGGTCTTTACATTTGAAGAACTGCAAGCATTTTTGATTGAGCATGGCTCGCAAAACCGAAGAACACATCATGCTTTGCTCAATTATCACATAAAAAAAGGGTACATTGCCAGAATAAGACGTGGGTTATACGTTGTTTTATCATCTAGGGACGGAGGGGCAAGTGTTATTGACCCCTA
>WGEI01000061.1 GCA_015492875.1 Anaerolineae bacterium
GCCTATCCCCTACCATATATATATCCGCCCGCCCACTGTTATTTAGCGGACGCTAAATAGCGCCCGCCCCTATTTAACCTTACCGCCGCCATGATTAGCACATGCGTTCTAATCTATTATCCTACTGCCCTATCCTGTCAATTTTTCGGGATAGGCCACCAGATACCGGGCGGCCTATCCCCCGCCGCATTATCGCGCCTGCCACAATACCCTGTAAGCGCGCAAAATAGGGGCAAATTCGGGCGCAAGCGCCTATCAGGTAGGTGGGTAGCTAGACGGGCATCGCGGCGCAAAAAGGGGCGATTTTGTGGCCTGTAATGCTATTCGTAACGCTACAGAGCGGGCGAGAGCAGAACAAACGTGCGGAAATGCCCTTATAGCGCGCGAAATGGGGGCAAATTGAAGCGCGGCGGCGAACAGGTATGATAAGACCTATCGCGCATAAAAACGGCAAAATAGGGCGATTTTGGGCGTCGCCTATCATTAGCCCCGCCCGCGACCGCGCCAATGGTAGCCGGGCGAGCGCAATTGCAATCGCCCGCCCGGTCGCCGCCCGCACTGGATTGCCGCCCAATGTAACAACATTCTAACCTCCAATTTATTGACATTATCGCCGCAATCCGGTATCATGATAGTAACGATTAGATAGTTCACCCGCCGCCGAGCGGCGGCGGGATGGAGGTAGAAAATGAAAGTCATGGATAGTTGGTACGATGATAGTGACAACACGCTACATTTTTCCGGGGTAGTGCCGTTTGCCCCGGAAACGGCGGAAGAGCTCTTCCGCGCGTGTGTGCGCGCGGAAGGGAATGGGTTGGGGCTGCTTGACGCCCCAATCATCGTAACCTTTTTCCGTATCGTCCCAGCCGCTCGCGGCGGGTGGGGATTCCACGTGGCCGCCGCCCCGGCGGTCACAGTGAAGTACTGGAGCACTGCAAGTGCCCTATACGCCGATGTGTATGTCGGCGACCTGTTCCTCACCCGCGTCATCGCGGGCGAGGAACAGGAAGAGGTAACGCGCGCGCAGTTTTTGCGCGCGCGTTATGAAGAGATTTTGGAGGCGGCGGTGTCCGTCTCCAAAATCGCGGCGGCGGTCTATGCCGCCACCCCGTTCGCCGGCGATACCGTGCCGGCGGACGATGCCCCGGTTTTCGTCCTGACCGGCCACGCCGGTCAGGAACTCCACCTAACACCCGGGGGCGACCCCGGGGAGGTGTACGTCAGCGAGGGGCTACTTGACTCCGACTGGACGGCAACCGCCGTCCAGTCGGAAAAAGATTTGTACCAGCGCCTGATGTGCTGGTATGACACAGGGGACATCATGGAGGTCTTGTAGGCCTCCCGGGTGCCCCCGCCCGCCTCACGGCGGGCTTTTTTATCCCCCGCAACATTACAATATACATTACGCGCGCGCTAACTTTTCGCTAGAGGTGTAACGATTTTTCCTGTGACGTGGCGTTTTGTAATAATTTTTCACGGGCTATAATCGTTTTTCACCGGGCGGGCGTTGCAATTGCGCTCGCCCGCTAGTGGCGGCGTTTTGTTGCGGTTCAGATTGCGAAAATTTGAACAAAGCGCTACGCTGGCAATTAATTGCGAAGGGCGTTATAATGATGATAACGATAAGGATAGGCCGGGCGGCAATCGCCCGGCGATTGGAATGAGTGAGAAATGAATTGGAAAGAACGAGCAAAATTAGACCAAGATTTGACCACGCTTGCGATTGTATCTAAATATGGTCGCAATCGCAAAGCCGCCCTTAACATGTTCGCCCGCCTGTTGGCGGGCTATCCCAAAATGGAAACAGACTATTGGAATGATAAGCTCGCCGCCTCATTTAAGCGCGGCGAGCTGAGCGCCGCAAAAGCGGCGGTGCTGTGGATTTATGGGGCAATTGCTGAATACAGCCCCCTAATCTGCACCCGCCGCGCCACCTGCCCGGCGCGCTGGGCGGCATTTGAGGGCTTTGCGCAAGCCCTCACAACAAGTTACGATGATTGGGTTTTTTCACAATCAGCACGCTCTGCCGTTTACAGGCGGGCGCGTGAGATGCGATTCTCTCTATAGCACAACTAGCACAACTAACGCGCCACCGGCGGGGTTTACGCCCCGCCTTAATTTTTGGCGCAAAACAATCATAACCCACAACCAGAGCGCACAACCGGAACCCGCAACCAATGTTACAGTTATGGTTATTAAAACCTGAAGATAATTGTATATTGCAATTTAATAGCGAAAGGCATTATAATAGTCATGACGATAAGGTAGGCCGGGCGGCAGCCGCGCCCGGCGTGAACTGGAGATAAAGAATGACCGAAACCGTGAACCCCGAAAGTCTAGAGAAGTTAATTGTTGGCGGTTTCTCCGGCGTGGCCGGAGGCCGTCATAGCGTACAGATTATTGACGGCGCTAGCATTGGCGATATGCTAGCGCTCAACGGCGTCACATATGGCGACGCCCCTGTTTACGTTGCCGCCCTTGACACGCGGCAGTGGGGGCGTGATTGCCGCATGTTGGCGTTGGCGGTTGTCCACCTCTGCCGTCAGCTATTTATGGACGGCAAAATAACCGCCTATATGCACGTTTCGCCCGCCGGTGCAGTCATCGCTACCGCTTCGCCCGTGCTAGCGATGCTAGTTTTACGGGCGTGGTCTCGCTTCTATATGGCCGGCGCACTATCGCTGGCCATTGTTGACAGCGCGGGCGCACAGAGCTACAGCGCCCGCAACGGCGTTGACTACAGGGCGGCTAACAACGCCCTGTATAATGATGTTAACGCGCTCACCGCCCAAAACCGGAACCCCTTTAACCTTTATGGATTGGGGGATGATTATCACACTATCCCCCAAGTTGACATTATCAATTTGCCGCCCCGCACGGCGCGCCGCTTTTTGGCGTTGGCACGCCTAGTGAAGCGCCACCCGGATAACGCGCTGCTGCGTAAGGCGTTTGTCCTTGCGCAGCAGGAACTGAAGGCTACCAGCATGATTAGTGGCTTCCAGTTCGATTTATACTACATCAACGGGCGCTTTCACGTGATTTAACCCTCGCCCGTAATTACGCCCTCGACGGCGGGGCTTATGCCCCGCCTTTCCCTTCCCCACAACCAGAACCTTCTCGCAGGGTTCTTTTTATCCCTGCACACACTTGACACCCGGCCATATGTTCGCTATAATCGGCACTAGAACAAGTGTTTGTGTTTATTTAGCGAATGGAGCGAAAAGATGAAAAACACACCGAGAAAGGCCTGTGACGAATACTTAGCACAAGCGTTAGCCGGCCTGCCCCCTGAATGGCGTTACAACATCCCCCGTGAGGAAGGGCGTAATGGGGGCGATAATGATGGCAATTATGGCTTCGCCCTATTACATCAAGGGGGGCTAGCGCCAGTAGAAGCGCATTTGACGTGGGACAATGCGCAGTTCAAGCTACTGCTGCGCACCGAAAGCCCGACAGAGGGCGATATTGTGTCGAAAACGGAATATCCATATATGATGGGGTTATCGAAGCGTCTCGCCCGTGCTATCAATGTGTTTCTCGCCGCATTAACTGCCGAACGGCGAGAGTTGACTAGCACGGAAAAGCGGTTGGTCATGCGCCATGCCGAAAATAAGCCCAATGGGGGGCTGAAACTTTATGTACTGGCGAAACATAGCGGCATGTTCTCAGTGCCACTAAGTGCACGCCGAGAACTTATCTCGCCGCATGTCAAGCCCGACCCGGTATTCCTCTATGGCGCATTTTGGCGCGCCCACCCCTCACTATATATTAACTTGCCCGACGGGGTGGTGCTGCGCAACGATGACGGAGGAAGCGTGCGCTATTATGTGACAAGCGGCGGGGTGTTAGCCCCAACCACCCCATAACCCCAAAAACACCACAACCAGAACCCTTCAAGTAACGTATATCTGATAGGAATTGAAAGAGGTGAAATCATGGGAAATGCCAAACCAATGTCTATATCTGAAGAGCTGTCGGTTCGAACATTTTTATCCAGCTGGTATCCTAGTCACAATGGCCACCAATACAACCTGAGAAAGTATAGGGATATTGAAATGGCCGTTGCGATAACACCAGATACCGGCAAAACCATACACCTATTAACCCCGCACACCTTTAGCGACGATTTGCTAGACTTGTGTTGGCTGCCATATTCCATGAAAACAGCCCATTGGCCGGATGGTATCATTCTTCGCACTCGAATTGTAAACACAACATATTACTACACAACATGCGAAGGAAAGCTGATTCCGCTCGCAATTTAGAACCAACCGCGACAACCAGAACCCTCTTGCAGGGTTCTTTTTTGATGTAACAACATTTTAACCGCCAATCTATTGACATTATCGCCGCAATCCGGTATCATGATAGTAACGATTGAATAGTTTCCCCGCCGCCAAACGGCGGCGGGATGGAGGAATGAATGAACCAACAAACGTATGATGACACACTAGAATTGATTGTCCGCGCCCGCGAAGCTGGTGCGGATGAAGAAGACGTTAGGGCTGCATTCACAGCCCTAGACGTAATTGCAATGGGGTTTATCATATTTGACCTCCGCCTTCTTGATGCGTTAGAGCGCATCAAAGAGGAATACGGGAACAGCGGTTAGATGGTTCACCCGCCGCCAGCGGCGGCGGGATGGAGGGAAAGATGAAAGTTGTTAACCTAACGCCTCATACAGTTAATGTTGTAGGGCAGGCATTCCCCCAGTCTGGCCACGTCGCCCGTGTTGACGTGGCTGAAACGGCGGTACAGTCGCCTCTGGGCGACATTCCCGCCGTTGAAACCCAATCCGGCGCGCCGTACATTGTCGACGGCGACGGGAATCGCCAATCATATTTCTTCAATTCCGACACGATTTACATCGTGTCCACGTTAGTGCGTGACGCACTTCAATTCGCGCACCCACGCGCCCTTTTTGCATCGCCCTATGGGTTGGTGCGCGATGAACAAGGGCGCATTACCGGAGCGCAATCGTTGGCATTCACGCCAAACGCCCTGCGCGATTGGCGTGAAAGTGCGCAGAAGTTCGAGTATGTGCTATTAAAGCACGTACTCAAGCACAAAAGCGATGACGGCCAAGCCACCGTCATCGAAACCACCATCAAAGGGGAATACTTCTTCGTCCCGTTTCGCGTCTGCCATATCCCGGCGGGCGTGAATATAGTCGCCTACGTCAGCGCCGACGCGCTGGAAAAGGCGACGAAAAAGGTAAATAAAATTCGCGCTAAAACGGGCGCACAGCCCGTTGGCTCTACAACTGAAACCTTCGCGTCCACCAACGGGCGCACGAAGGTGACGGTTGCCCCCGAGAACGGGGTGACCGTAAACAAGTGCGGCGACCTGCGCATTGCCGCTAACGCCGATTATTCGCTAGTGACAGATGGCGGATATACCGTCATCAAAGTCACTAAGGGGAAAAAGACTATCGTCTGGACGGATGCAGACGCAGTCTTCTCGGCTATGCCAAGTTTTGAGCGTAGCTGGAATCTGCAATCCGGGCGGGTACTTACATTTGCAGCCCTAAATCAGGGTTGCTATGTGAAGGTGTATGGCTACAAGCGCCGCAGCCATGCGTACTACCATATCATCGGTGGCGCTGCAACATTGGTTCGCGATGCCAACATTGCGGACGCTATTATGGCGTTCCGCAAAGAGAAAAATAGCTAATCAAAGCCCCCCTGCGGGGGGCTTTTCGCTTTTTGTAGAGAAAGGAAACAAAATGAAGCTAAACATCACAACACCGTGCCAAAAAGAGATGGAGCGCGCAGGGCGTTGGGGCGACGGTTATGACGTGCTCCAGCCGTTCTTTCTATTCCGAATTGAACGGCTCTTGAATGGCATTTATAACAACCGTCGCGTACCGGGATACGAACTGCAGCCCGGCTATCATCGCTCAATCCTCTATGCGCTTAAAGCGCGCATGAAGGCTGAGCCATTCAGCCATCGCATGTTCGTAGAAGAAATCGTCCTACACCGCTATACTTATGGCGCGCCATATGATTCCGATTATAACCGCCTAACTGAGGCGCTATCGAGCTATATCACCCAAAAACGGCGCGAGAAGCCCGGTGACTGGAAAACACATCAGCTAAATAAGGCGTTTGCCGAGTTTACCGAAACAGAACTCCACTTTGCCTCTTATGTGTACATCCGTACAAGCAGAGTGCATAAACGGGGTGAAATTGAGCGGGAACTGCGCAGCTTGTTTGAGTATTATATAGAGCCACCAGAAGATGAACCTATCTCACTGGCCAAAAAACAAACTATCTGGACACTGCGCCTGTTCAAGCGGGCGGCGCTATATGGCAGTGAAGAGCTGTTGCTCGAAGCCACTGGGAATGCACTAAGGGCAATTATGGCGTTTTGCCACCGCGATTATAGGGGGGCGACAGACTATATCAAACAACTTACCCCATTCACATTCGCCATATACGCCCTAACTGACCGGTCTTACATCCCCTTCGCGCGTGAGGCCGTGCGATTCGAGACCGAGATGCAAGATACGATGCTACGAAGTGACAGCGGGCGCGGCTATTACTGCGGCTAGCCGCAAGCCCACAATCAGAACCCGACAGATGAACGAAAAGAACCCGCACAATGCGGGTTCTTTTTATCCTGCAACCTTTACAGCTTACTCAGATTGTGTCTCAGCTAAAAACTGGCGATAGGCCTTCCAAGCGTCAGCAACGCGTTTTTCCATCTCCGCTATTTCCTTAAGGCTTGGAAGTGGCTCGCCACAAGCAGGAATGCCACCTGTCATTCCGAGAAGCTCACCCCATAAGGCTCGCTCATGACGCATTGAGTCAAGCCGTGCCGACAGCGCGCGTGCCTGATTAAGCAGCTGTTCTTTAATCGCTTCCCGATTATCCACCGCCTAAACCTCCGCGTTTCCAATCATAGGATAGTGGCAGCTCAGGGGCAAGAATTGGCTTCCCCTTGCAGTGAAGACGAATACGCGCGCGCTCAGCTTCATGTCTATCTATCCACCACTTCTTCACACCCAAGATATTAAACATACGCCCCTTCATTAAAGTAAGTGCGGTCAGAGTGCGGTTATCTACACCTGCAGCCAGTAATGCCCCAATTTCATACCAATCGCCACCCCAGAGGCCAGCTCGAGCACAGTCGGTTTTTTGACCAAGTGTAACCGTGAATTCAACCACAATGCTCTTGCGCCGCAAAGCCACATACGGTTTCGTTAGGCTCAATGTATGCCCTAGATTGCGGGTCAAGCCATAAAATGTTATGTGGTCTGCAGCATCAAACCCGTTAAGCTGTACTTCATATTCATTCACATATGGCTTAACCCAGCCGGTGTATAGGCTAATCTCGCACACCCGATACTCTTTTCCCCCTTGCTCATTGCAAATAAGGGCTGGTGTGACAGTGGTATACCTAAATGGGTGAGTAACAATCGCCCCGATATTATCTACTACCTCAAACAGGGGTAAAACGTCATAGGCTGCAATTGGATGACGATAGTTGTACGATAGCCAATGCCAAAGCTTGCGAAAAACCCAATCATGTTCGGGTGACTCGGCATAAAACAGCTGCTCGCCGTAATCATCCCACCACAATTTATATAACGCCGACTCTTTATCATAGTAAATCGCAGCGCTATGGTCATAATCCCTATTAAGCTTAAGCACCACGCCGGCCACGTTTGGTACATCCAGCCACTGCGTGTATTGAAGCAGTGTCCCAACATACCCAACGTTTTCACTTTTGCTATCGTAAGCGTTGGTCGTATGAACCGCCCGCCCGCCGTCATCTTCAATCACCGATACCCCACTATCTGAGGCGGCGGCAACTTCTTGCTTTGCATACAGAAAATCACTCATTTCTATATCCTTTCACAAACTATCGCGAACTTCGCACTCAAGCTGCTTCAACTCAAACAACAACTCGGAGAACTTACCAGCGAAACAAACCAACGATACTTAATTTTAGCTCACATGTTCTGTATTTGCAAGGCCTATCTATAGCAAACCAACCATTTCTAATTGCTCTTTTAACCCGCCCTTATCTACCATTACAACTGCCACCCGTCGCTTGTTCGGGTAAAACAGCACAAGGCGTGTTCCAATAGGTCGCGGTGGGTACATTGCTTCGGCGGCATACGTAGCGCGGCTATAGCGCGCTGGCTTTTTTGTTGCATTAGTCATATATGAGGGCTGAACGATGGTTAATTGGTCTAACATATCGAGCTGCCCCATAGCTTGCGATATGCGGCGCTGCAATAGCGCCCCGCCCGCGTGAATATGCCCGCCTATGACCATGTTAACCGGGAAATTGGTCGCGTTCTTCAGTAGCTTGCTGAACACGCTTTGCGGCGTATTAGCGTTGCCGGTGAAATGGTGGGTGAAGATATAATATGGCCAACGTGAACCGGTACTCTTTCCCGTTTTGCGCTCGAACTGCAATTTCACAATACCCCCTGCTTTCATATCTATATCTTCGGCGGCGCGGCCAGCTTTTGCCGCAAGGCGCGTCACTACACGCCCATGAAAGCTAAAACCATAGTGCTTCTCGCTAGTTAACTCATGATTGCCATACACCGCATAGATGATGTGTTTAGCAATGGGGCTGAACAGCCCCACAGCTCGGTCAATCTGAGCGCCGACGGGGTCATCCACCTGACACCACTTCGCTAATGATGACAGCGTGTAGCGCGGGTCGCGGGACGTAATGCCGTCAATAATATCGCCCCCCATCCCAACCAGAACCCTTCGCTTCTTCGCCACTTCACCAATCGCCGCTATATCGCGCTTTAACATCTCTTCATCACAAGATGCTGAGCCGATATGCGTGTCGGTGAAATGCACAAAAGGAATAACATCGCGCCGGCTACGGTATTGCACTTTGACCTTCTTCATATGTAAGTCCATGACGCCCTCGCTACTAGAACATTTGTCTAATTTTAGCACAACCACTTGACATCTGTCAACGTTACACTTATAATTATACGTGAGAACAAGGAAGGTGACAATGGATGGCTCATATGTGCCTGTAAAAATTGGCAATCGCGTCATCTCAATGCCGCGAACAACTGAAATTGAGGCGCTACGAAACATCGAATATGAAAACTTGCACGATACCCTCGCATGTGTCATCGATATTATCAATGATGCCCAAAAGCGGGGATTTGACCACGTAACACACGTAGCGGATATGCTCGGCGTCGCACAAGCTGACGCCCGTTGGTATTGCCGCCGCGCGCTAGATTGGCTAGCAGACCATCGTAAACCCACAACGCAAGACTATGATGCTTTGCGCCCCGCACTACAGGGCGCGGCGCGCGAGCGCGTCATCGGGCGCATTATGACCCTTTATGCCGATGAATGCGCCGGTCACGGGGTAAACCCAAAGTGCATTGGCTACACCCGTCGCTCCAGCCAATACTGCGCCGCCTGTCACAAAGTGTTAATGGCTAGCGGCGGAGATAGGGCGGCATTCCTTAAGGTCGCTTCACCAGAACTAGTTCAAACAGCCAAACTATGGACTAGACAATCAGACCCCGCAATTGCCATACGTATTTATATGAAAGAAAGAGAAACGGAGGCGCGGCGTATGCGGCGTATGTTTGCCAACGATACATATAGCGCCTCCGAAAGTTACTTGCCTGAGATAGATGGTGAGGGCTAAGCCGCCTTCACCATCCCCATGACGATACTCAAGGCGTAGCACCCACCGGGCTTATAATAACTCTGCGCCGATGTGCCCAACGTACGGCTAACACCTGTCTCATTGACCGTGAATACGTGGTCATAGTGCCCGTTATGATAGCGGTCTTCGAATGTCACAGGGATAGCGCCATTCAACAGCGCAGTGGCGCGCCCACGCTCAATATCAATAGCTTCGAGCGTCAAGTTATCGCCTTCAATGAAGGCCACGCCATGCGCCACCCCAACAATGCGGCTTGTCGCCCCAATCTCTTCTACTAGCTCGGTGTCCCCGTAGGTGATAAGGCGGGCATATTCATCGGGCGCATAAGCCCGCACCCAACCATCGCTATAAACCACTACTCTATCGAATAATCCACGAATTAAGGCCGCACTGAACTCAATACCATTCATCAAGACGATATTGAGACGGCTAGCTAAGCTGTCTTCTCGGTACGTTGAAATGAGGCCAGTACTAATCGCTTTCGCAGCGGCAGCTTTATAGCAATCGCCTTGCTCTAGTGCCTTGATAGCACAAGCCGCCATTTCGCCAGCGTTCAACAACAAATGGTGCTTCACTTCCTGAATCGATACAATGCGACTGTCCATCATCTGTCCTTTCTAAAATGGAATATCACTCACGCCTTGCGGATAATTGTCCGTAGCATTGCCGGTAGGGATAACCTCTAAGCTATTTGCATAGAAAATCACATTGGCATAAGATTTATCCCCGCGCTCAGACACGTACGAAGACATCCCCCGCACGCCCGCCAAAACAGCCATACCATCATTCACATTATCGTAGGCATCCTGCAAAAATTGCGGGATGCTCACCGTGTAGCGGTCGGTATAAACCTGACCCTTCACTATCCGCTCACTTTTTATTACCAGAAGCGGGCTTTTTCCCTCGCTTCCGTCCATCTTTCGGCTTACTACGCCTGCGATAACGCCAACTAGCATACTTTTGTCCTTTCTCTTTCACATATTGATTGATGTACTGCAAATCGGGCGTTTGCCCGTCTACCGGTGGCACAATGACCCCCGCTCGATAGTAATCCTGAAGACTGAATATCCCACGCTCTCTGATGTGACCCATGAAGATAAAAATCTGATACGCCTCTTCACCATATGTATCTTCAATGATTTTTGGGCTATGTGCTGTCATGGCATAATACCAAACCGCAATCTTCAACACCTCACTCACAAAAGCGTACCGCTGGTCACGCGGACTATATTTCTGCACACAGACGCGCTTTTGCAAGAGCTACAAAAGCGCGTGAAACTCACGGTCTATAAGGATATGACGGTCGCGGTAGCGGTTGCCAGTCCGGGGGAAAAGCCCTCTACATATCACAGAGCGATATAGCCCCTCATAGAGGCCTGAGAACATGCTCTTTAGAGTCATCTGTAGGCCTCATGATATTCAGGCGTCAATAAACGAATGCAAAATTGCACAGATTCTTCAATATCGGCAAACGTGTTGTCATCAAGTTCGCCGCGCAACGCCGCCTCTAGCATCATGCCATAAAGCTCAGAGAGCGATAGCGCTAGCACATCGAATGCATTGGCCTTAGCTTCTGGCAAGCGCTCCAAAGCATGCGCCTCACAGTAACCGAGAACGTAACCTTCTGCATTACATCCTTTCACCTTACACATTTGATTCCCTCCATGCGAAGTTTCGCATTACCAGTTTGAGTTCCCCCAATCTACCCTCATTATTCTTCACTACCTTCAGCACCCCACCAGTGAGTAGGCCATGATTATCATATTCTGGTACTAATACAGCGAAGAACTGAGGATAATAATCAGTTACACCCCTCAAGTCCGACGCATTAAGCGTATCTTTATCGCCGTGCACTAATTCGTCTTTTTTATTCTTGCGAACCTGTGCAAACGCGACAATTGACACACCCCAATGATTTGAACCATGCCCTTCTGCTTTGGCTGCCGACTGCAGTTCTAATAAGCACTTATCAAGCGAGGTGTAGTCGCTATTCGCGCCCTCAATAATGCGATTGAGGTAATCAACAACTAGAACCCGAACTGACCGGCCTTCATCCCGAATGCGATTTACAATTGTTGTGACTTCGGCGATAATCCCTTTAAGCGTAGATGTGCGCACAAGGTGAATTTGCCCACTACCACTCGCTATAAGCGTGCGTGATTTATACCGTTGGACAAAGGTCTTTGTAATCTCCGCCCGCTCAGTCAGGCACTGTATATCGCCTCGCTCTTTTCGGGGCATAAATGGCTCGAAGCTGCGTAGTATCTCCGGGTTAGATGCCCGCCATTTCGGAGACAACAACTTGTCAATAGAGAACTCACTGTCTTTATTTAACTTGATATAGCTAATGTGCTTGACCGCTGTCGGGGGTAGCCCCCCGTGCATATATGCAATTCGGGCGAGCAACGTGCCCGCACTCCATTCAGGGCTGAACAAAATCACATCCCGCCCAGAAAATATCTCTCGAATACACGTCTGCAATGCAAGCACAGTTTTACCTGCCCCAGCCACAGAACCAATGAGTAGAAGCATGCCCGGCGTCACATATGCGCCCGCCCCGCCAACTAACCTGCCAAGCGAGGGGAATGGCAAAGGGCATTCAAACACATCACCATCGCCATTAAGCATCGCCTCTAACTCGGCGACAGCGTCATCAGGCGATAACACCGTTGGAACAGTATCGTCGGGGTGTTTATGTGCTTTTTTATCGCGCAATGTGAGCACTTTAGGCGCGTGTTCGCGCTTATAATCATCCCAAACAGGATAGTTGAGCACGCGGGCTAATTCATCGTGCGGGTGTTGCATGTTTTGCACCCCGCAGCTACACACAACCGCGCCCGTATCGAGTATGCGCAATGACGGATGCTGGTCACCGTTTTTATGGCCGGGCATTGGGCAGCGATAGCGCGTCACACCGCCAACGGTTTTACTCTCACGGCTGCGAATGAGTTTCAACAGTCCCTCACGCCATTCGCTATATAGTTTCTTGTAATCTACCTCACCAAACGCTTCGCGGGCACGGGGTTCGCCGGTGAGATAGAGCAGGTAATCAATCGATACCTTACGAATCTTATCCCGAAACGCCTTACGCGCTTCGGGTTTCATATGAGCGTCGCCCCCGACCGACACCCACAATTCGTTTGCATCTTTCACCTCTTCAGGCGCAAGATAAACGTCATATTGAACATCTGCCTGAGAGAGGCGCTTCGCTAGCCGCACCGCCCCCTGATAACCGGCGTGGTCATTGTCCATGAAAATATGAACAACCGGCTTTGCCCCCGCCAAGTAAGCTAAATCCGAAGAGATTGTATCGGGACAAGCGTGCGCGCCATCATACCATGCAATAACATTGGGTATGCCAGCGGCAATCATCGTGAGAACGTCCGTTTCGCCCTCAACAATCCATACCGCCTTCTCACGTTTAATCGCCTCCAATTGTTCAGCACTATGAATATAATAGCGCGCCTGAGAGGGCTTCTTCGGTTGCCATGAGAAGCGTTTGCCGCCGGTAAGACTGCGAATTCGCCAAACCAACTCTTTGTTGATTTTCAGCTGAACAAGCTTGGAGTTAAGCACGGGATAGCGTAAAGCCTTACCGCCATCTATTACTTCCCACGCCTTTAATAAATTGGGCGAAAGCCCCTTCATTTTGGCGAATGCGTATAGAGGCTCTCTGCCTTCGTTCAATACTGCTACCATGAAATCCCCCTATCTAGAACGGAACGCCGCTTGTATACGGGCGGCACATCACAAGCGCCGAATATAACGCGCTGGATACATCCGTTGTTCTGAACGAAACGCGCGGTTTTTCGTGCATCGCGCCCGTAAGCATAACCTGAGCGCAGCTATAGTCTACGTCTACCGTGATATTAAAATCCGAAAGCTCCAGTGTCACTTTGTCGCCTTGCACCATCTTCAGTTCTTCAGCAAGTGCAGGGGCATGATGTGCTATATCTGTTTCATCGAATGGCTCAATAACCACATATCCCGCTTTGTTCTTGCCATACCAAGTCAATTTCGGCGACACAAAATAGAGTTTGTCGCCGATACGGGCGACGCTCGGCACGATGAAGGGGATAAGCGCCCACTCACCACGAATTTCGGCATTTTGCACAACGCCGCCGTAGTGCGGAGCGACTACCATCTTCTCCCCCTCCGGGTTTGACCATACCACCCCGCGCTTATCTACCTCAGCACCGGTGACAATGGCATAGGGGATTTCCACATCCGCAGGATTGAACATAATTGCAGGTGTTCTATCAGTCATAATTGCCTCCGTTTTTTCACCAGCATAGCGAACGCATGTTCGCTTGTCAAGGAAGTAATGGTTAGAGTTTTGTTAATTTCGCCCACTTGTCACTATAGCACTATAGTTATATATTATATCTATTAACCCTTATAAGCCCCCCTATAGGGGGGCTTTATATATATATCTTAATTACTAGATATATCTAGTAAATATAGACCAACCGGTAAGTGTATCTGGTATCTCTGTGCTGAGAATAAGCGCAATTTTGCGCCCGTCACTGGCGAGGGCGGTTAATTTATCGCCTAGCGCCGCTATTGAACGCGGCGCATTCTCTGGCAGCACGAAGATGACGCTAACCCCGTTTGTGTCCGTCTGTGCTGTAACGCAATCAATAGACATCACCCCCGCCGCGCCCATATCGCGCGGCGGTTTTATGAGCGATTGACGAATGTGCGCAATTTGTCTAAGACGGCGTTCGCGCAGAAACGCATTAAAATAGCTTTTAGCGGCTGTTTTATCGCAACTCGACAGTTTTGTCGCATTTCCCTCCAAATCCTCTAAAAACCCTGTTTTTAGCACCGCTAGGGCTGTTTCTATCAATTCGCTATCCCCAGAAAGCAGTGTTTCGTTAAAAATTTCGATGACGCCGCTATTTTGTACCTGATTTTTGATATAGAGCGCCATAATTTCGGGGCGTGGGGCTTGTTTTAGCGCCTTGTAAAGTTTCACTGCCGCTTTGTGGCCGATGACGCCGTCGGCGACTAGCGCGTGAATATAATCGGGGGCGTCGCCGGGTAGCGGTTGCGGGGTTTGCATGGTATAGACCTGATTGCCCCGATGGACAACGATTTTGTCTTGTTTCAGACCGAGTTCGCGGCGGTATTTAGCGACAGTTGGCCGAGAGATACCGCATAATTTAGCTAATTCACTATCAGATATATGCGGCCAGCGCCTGAGCGCTAGCTCTAAGGCGCGGCGCTTATCAGCGTTGGTTCTGGTGCGCCCGTGTTTAGTGTTGGCTTGCAACACCGCACGGAGCAAAAAGTCATCTAAGGCTTCGCCCATAAGGTCAGTTTCGGTTACCTGAACCGGCACATCATCTATCCCTAAGCGCTTATAAGCCTCTAGCCGGTGGTATCCGTCAATGAGGTAAAACCGTCCATCGCCCCCTTTAATCACGATTAATGGTGTGGGCGTAAAGAGATTTTCTCGCATTAATTGTGCATATTCCACAACAGTGTCTTCGTCAATAAATGCCCGAGCGTTTAATTTTTCACTGTCAGCAACGATAGAACTAATTTTCACCAATCGCCCCCTTTACGGTCTTGATGATATACTTTGGGTTATCTAGATGGATTGATGTAAAACGCAGCACTTTATAGCCGAGAAGTTGGGCGGCATTATATTTCTCACAATCGTTAGCATACCCAATGGGGCGACTATGCCGCCCCTGCGTGTAAATGCCGCCCTCGATTTCAACTAGCACCCTGAGGTCTTCGCCACCGCGAAACAGGGCGAAGTCGGCGCGCCAGCGGCGCGTTGGGTGAAAGCGATATTCCTCTATCACTTCAATATCTAGGCCGCTAGCGCGTAAAATTAGCTTGAATTGCGCTTCTAGGTGTGAATTAGCCAATGCCAACTACCTCACGACGCACCTCGCCGTTTGCGTTTTTGCGCTCGATATACTTCACCCGGAATGGTTGCGGCAGTTTTATTGTAGCGTTGCCATGTGTTGCCAACGCTGCTGACACGTCATCGCCTATGATGATGCTTGCGATGTCTTTTTGCGTCGTGAAATAGATGTCAAGGCCTTCTTCGTCAGTCATCTTCGCATAACCTTGACCCTTGTCATCGTAGTGCATCTGAATTGACACAATACGTGCCGACCCTTCATTTTTCTTGCTCTGTGCTATGCTCTGAATTGAGGGTCTTTGTTGTGCCCCCCCCTTCGTTGGTTCGGGGTCATATTCTTCTGTGAACATTGCTGACAGGCCGAAGGCGGCTGGTAGCTTGCGCACTGCGGCGATGAAAGCACGCTTGTAGGCCATTTGCCATGCGGTATTTGGCGTGGTTTTCATTTTCAGGTCATTGACATGGAATTGGCCAATGCCCATGCCGTCGGATTCTGTGCCGTCTTCGCACGTTACCCGAATGCGCAATATAGCCATGACGTAGTCGCCAATTACAGTATGTGTATCGGAGAGGATTTCAACACGCTTGACGCCAGCAAGACGTGCCACATCTTCAGCGCCGGGCAAAATAAGCGCGGGCTTTTGCCCCTTTTTGATGGTCATGTAATGCACACCATCTTGCCATGTGCCATTCTCATACCATTCGGTTACAGTCTCTAAGACTGTTTTTTCTGTCGCGTTCATTGCACACCTCTTAGAACTATTGTTCAATGGTGTGCATAGTATAGGCAATGATGCAACTTTTTACAAGATAGCGCAGGTTATAAAACGCTAACCTTAGCCCCCTTGACGCGAAGCGCAAGGTGCGGTAGTATAAGGGTGTAGGCTGCTTACCTTATCGTCAATCCTCAATCTCCGTACGGCCTACCGCCCGCCAGCAATTGGCGGGCATTTTCTTTTACAGCGTGCTTTATAACAAAACTCTAACCTTAAACCCCTTGACACCCGTTTTGTCATGCGCTATGATGATAGACAAAAGGGGGCTGGACAGGCCTCAGCACAGGTAAGACCGCTCGCGGAACTTGTGCTGAACGGGTGCAAATCCCGTAGTCTCCATAGCGGCGGGCGACAGTCTCCTGCGGAACTTCAGTATGGCCTTCATTCCATTGCCCGCCGCTTCTTTTGGGGCTTAATGGTTTCGACGCCGTAGCGATACGGCGGACACGGGTTCGATTCCCGTAAGCTCCACTTCTATGATTATGCACGTTGGGGTATCCCCCCCCCCTGCAAGGCGAATGCCTGTCTGTCGCTGCGGGTGTGATAATTGGCTAGGCGAGCGACAGCGCCTAGCCACGATTTTTATAGAGGATTTGTCATGAATAATAATAGAACATTTGTGCTCAATCCGCTCACATCGTCGGAGCGGCAAAAAGCGCGAAATGGAGCGCTAAAACAAGCGCGCGAGCGGTTATCTTTGAATAAGCCATCGCCAGATACGTTTATCGGTAGCGGCGTTTCAGATTACCCTTCGTGGGTGATGTGGGCTGTTGGTGTTGCCCTAGCAATTGTCATTTTTGCCGCGTTTATCCCTAGCGCTATTGGTACGTACAATGGTGCTAGGGATTTTTATTATCGCCATTTAGCCTTGCTAGGCGTTGGTGACGATATAGCATTAGCGCAGGCGGCAGCAATGGCTGGTGCGACAATTGTTTTCAGCGAGGTTGGCCTTATGCTTCTGCTTTTCGCCATTGGGGTTTTACCGGGCGAGCTTGTGGGGGTGTGGCGCAAGCGCATTCTGTATGTATCGGCTGCGCTATCTATTGCCATACCCCTAGTTGCCAATATCACAGTTGGCAAGCCGGTGTTACCGATGGAATGGCTATTATCAATTGCCCCGCCGACTCTCACGATTGGTACAGCGATTGTTATTGAGCGCTTCACATTGCAAGCGCTTAAAAAGCGTCATGAGAGTATTACCGCATACATCCACGCGCTAAGCGCGTGGGAAAGTGAACTGTCTGAAATTGAAACATCGAAACTGTTTCAGACGCTTTACGCCCATACACTCAAAGACCGCCTCATTGCGACAAACGCCCGCCGCTACAGAGGTGAAGACAACAAGGCGTTTCGCAAGTGGGTAGAAACGCTGTCTGGTGAGGACTGGGCGCGGCATGTCATGCGAGAGATGCAATCTGACCAATGGGTAGACAATTTAGACAAGGCAGATGCCCTGTCTGAACAACGGACAGACAAGACGGACAGCGGACAGACAACGGACAGCG
>WGEI01000062.1 GCA_015492875.1 Anaerolineae bacterium
ATACCGCATCCACCTCTGGCGGAATATCGGGGTCTACCGAGCTAGGCGGGGGTGGGGTGCGGTAAATTTGGTCATGTACAATGGCATAGGGCGTATCGGCATTGAACGGCACTTGGCCAACAAGCAGTTCATAGAGCACAATGCCAAAGGAATAGATATCGGTACGGGCATCTAACTCGCTCTCACCGGCGGCTTGCTCTGGAGAAATATAGTGCGGCGTGCCCAACATCATATCGGCGCTCATGGTGGTGGGGCCGCTTTGGGCAATGCGTGCCAGCCCAAAATCGGTCAAATAGGGCGTGCCTTGTTTATCAAGCACAATGTTCGAGGGTTTAATATCACGATGGAGCACACCTTGCGCGTGGGCGTAATCTAGCGCGCTAGCCACCGCGCCCATCACGCGCACAATCTCATTCAGGGGTAACGGCCCCTCTTTTATCAGCCGCGCCTTGAGCGTCTGGCCATCAATTTGCTTCATCACCAGATAGGGCATCCCCTCGTGGCGGTCAAAATCGTAGAGGGGCACAATGTTGGGGTGCTCCAAACGGGCGACAATCCGCGCCTCGCGTTCAAAGCGCGTGACGAAATCCGCCGCATCCAAAAAGTTGCGGTGCATGATTTTAATCGCTACCGGGCGGTCTAGCCGTTCATCAATCGCACTATAGACCGTAGCCATGCCCCCTTGTCCCAGTTCGCCTGTAATTTTATAACGACCAACATATTGGCCTGCTGCTATCATAACCGCCGCACTCCATTGCCCTAAAATTCTGATGGTGTCGCTATCAGCCCCACACCACAGAGGCTTTCCCACCAGCTATCTAAACATACGTAAAACCAGCTGAGAAGTTGCAAAGGTCTTATAGAAATAGTGACCAATGACTCTAGGATATTGGGATGATGCTCTTATAATACAACATAGCGTGGTGAAATACGAAAGGAATAAAAGCGACCGTGAAGCGTTTATTTGTCTTCAGCATATTGATTTTTGCTCTTGTCACCGTATTCACTTTACCCGTCACCGCCGAACCTGCTTTTGAGCTGCGGATACGGGAAGCATGGGTTATCCCCGACGAAAACGCAGATAGCCTCCCCCTCAATATCGTCATCAATAACCCGATGGAGCTAGACACAACCTATACCCTTGTCGGCGCAGAGGCCACCATAGGCGAGGTACTGCTGCCCGATGCCAGCGTCATGCTCACGCCCGGCCTCAACGTCTGGGACGCGGCTGGCGGACAATTGGCGCTCACCCACATAGAACAGCTGCATGTGGGCGATGCCTTCGCCCTTAACCTGATGCTGGCTGATGAAAGTGGCACCGCTTATGACTTCACAGTGGGGGTGCTCATCGTTGAAGAAGCGCCGCAACCCGCGCCCTTTGAACTGATATTACCGTGGGTGCGCCCGCTGGCCGAAGTGCCAATGGATGGCGATATGAGTGATATGGAAGCCACCGAAGAAGCCCAAATGGGCGATATGAGTGATATGGAAGCCACCGAAGAAGCCCAAATGGGCGATATGGGTGATATGGATATGGGCGGCCTAACAGCGGCCTATATGCTGCTGGTCAATGTTGATGAGAGCGACCATACGCTGGTCAGTGTGAGTAGCCCGATCGTCGGCGATGCCCAACTGCACCAAACCATCGTCGAGAATGATGTGGCGCGTATGGTGCCCCAAGAAGATGGCCTGCTCATCCCCGCCAACGGATTTGTCCTCTTAGCCCCCGGTGGCTATCACATCATGCTCATCAACGTCACACAGCCGCTGGTAGAGGGCGACGCCTTACCGCTCACCCTCACCTTTGAGAACGGGCTTAGCTGGGAAGTGGCGTTGCCCGTCTATGACGCAACATTCGCCAGTTTAGATTTACAGTTCGAACTAGAAGCGCCAGAATAGTGCACCTAATAAGGGTCTGCTGAGATTGGGGCAGACCCTCAAATCAACCCTTTCAGCTGTAGCACCTCTTTCAAGGCCAGCAAAGTGGATTCCGTCGTATAGGTGATGCGCACATAAATGCTCACCTCTACCATCTTAGAGATGGCCGCCCGCAGCGCATTGCCCTCATCCACATACTGGTCTAAGAGCGCCGATAACTCAATCTCACGCGGTTCATCGGGTACAATAAAACGCGGATTGCCCTCTTCATCGCGCGCGGCCTGCCCGCCGGTAAAGGTCACCATAATTTGCTCGCCGCTAGCCGCCCGTACCATCGTCTGAAAAATATCGGTGGCATGAAGGCGGTTCGGACTGATGACGACATCCGTAT
>WGEI01000063.1 GCA_015492875.1 Anaerolineae bacterium
CATCTAGCACATAATTAGCGCTTATTCATCTAATAGGCCTAGCTCAATCGCCGAATTGAAGTCAATTTTACGGCTATCGTGCTGTTGTTTGGCCAGCGCTTCCAAGTCTTCTTCGGAAAATAGCTCATCAACATTATCTAGATTATCCGCCGCCGCGAAGAGCGCATCGACATCGAATTCTTCATCGGGGATGGCCTCCAGAATGGGGCCAGTTTCCTCGATGATGGGGGCTTCTTCTTTCAGCTCTTCATCGCTGAAGCTACTGCGCGCCAATTGCAAAGTCTCTTCTTCCACCAGCGCGCGGATTTCTTGCGTTTTGCGCTTCTTAGCCGCCTCTCGGCGTGCCTCTCGTGGGGTTTCCAAAATCCATGCGTGGGGGCCAAGCAGCGCCACAAGGTCGCCAGCGGTTTGGCGGCCATAACGGGTGACTGCGCCCAGTTGCCGCGAACCAATCTCACCATCGAAGACCACGCACAAGAAGTAATGTAGCCCAACGGAGAGCACATAAACATCGTGGTCATCGCCATCGAAGAAGTGAATGGAGGTATTTTGCCCGCCAATCAACTCACGGATTTCGATATTGGTCATGGCAGAGGGCAGCAACGCCGTCGCCAGCCGCTCGCGGTCTAAATAGCCCACCGCCCCGCGCTCTAGCAATACGTCGCCCTCGCGGTTGATGAGCACAATTGCCATCGCGCCAAGGTCGGTTAACAGCTGGTCAATGAAGCCCTGCGCGTTGGTCAAGTCTATTGGCGGGATGGGGCCAAGGTCTACCCGCACCTCGCTGGTGACAATCGGCGCATCAACGGCCTCTTTCACATCTTCCCCTTCCATACCCGCAACGACCACCCGCAGCAGGGTGTGAACATTGACCGGGCGGCTGAGATAGGCAAAGGGAGAATTTTCCGCCGTATCTTCATCTAGCTCATCTGGGTCATCTAAATCACCCAGTACCAGCACCTGCGTATCAGACGATTGTTGCTTCACGCGCAGTGCCAGCTCTAAACCGCCCATATCGTCCATCAAATCCCAAGCTGTAACCAGCAAGTTACAGCCGGTGCGCTGGACTTCTTCCAGTGCCTCCGTACCATTAGGGACATCGGCATAAATAACTGTATACCCCATCAGGTCGATTGCAGAGCGAATAATGCGGCCAACATCTCCTGTTGGGTCTACCGTGATAACTCTCGGCAAGCTCGCCATGAATAATTCCCTGCTTACGTACTTAATCAGTGGTATCGAACGTTTACGTTATTCATTATACTGCAAAATGTAAGGTTCAAAACGGGACGTTGGTATGGTGTATTAAGATTTTAACCTCTCATACCAACCTGAAACCTTTCCCTTCCCTAGTGTAACTGTTGTTTGTCATCCTGTGCATTAACTTTTGGGCAAGTTTTCTGAAAATTTTCAAACCTAAGCGAGCTTACGGGCGCGCAAGGCCGCGAAAATTGGTATTTCCTGATTGGCGAGATTTTCCGCTTTGGCGTTTGCCCCGCTGGCTTTCTTGTAAGTTGGCAGCTCGTCTAGCGCGTCAACCAACAGCCCCACCGCCGCCAGCCCGTTGATATACGCGCTCAATGGGCGATGAAAACTGATGGTTTTGCCACTTTGCCGCCCGATATGCGATTTCATCGGAATGGCCAACGGCGTGAGGTAACGGTCAATGCGGCGGAATTGCAGTTTACGGTTTTCATCCCAGCCCCAACCACTTTGGCGCGGTATGCGAAAGGCTGGATGCGTCATCACAATCACCAGCCGCCCCCCATCCTTGAGCGCCCAAGCAGCCGACTGCAGGGCATCTTCTAGCGGGTCTATATCTTGAATGCTGAGCAGGAACACCGCGCCATCATACGCCCCCGCCGCTAGCCCTCGTATGCGGTATAAACGGCGGGCATCGCCCAGCAAAAAGCGCCCTTTGCCTTTATGGTGCTTTTTCGCCGCTTGTAACAGGCGGTCGCTCACATCGACACCTGTATATTGTGCGCTGCTTTTATGGATATATGGGGCTAAAACCCCCTGCCCGCAGCCAATATCCAGAATGTGTTCGCCCTTTTGCGGGTCTAATAACTTCATCGCCGATGGAATTGCCAGTTTGCGGTGGTGCTCGCTCCCCTCTTTCCCCACCCAGCCATCATACCAGCGCGCTACTGGGTCCCAGCCAGAAGGGCGGCGGCCTCGGCGGGGACGTGCCGGTCGTTTACTCATCGCTTTACTATGCTCCCAATCATGCTAAACTAACGGCAGCATACAGCAGGGCGTTATGGAGTGCAAGGGGCTAAAAGGCGATGAGCGAGAAGCTTTATTATGACGCAAAGGAAGCCGCCGAAAGATTAGGCGTCAGCGTCAGCACATTGTATAGCTATGTCAGTCGTGGGTTAGTGCGCAGCGAGGCGGTTGGTGATGACCCGCGTAAGCGCCGCTACCGCGCTGAAGATATAGAGCGCTTGCTGGCGCGTAAAGAGGGACGGCGCAACCCAGAGCATTTGGCGCGCGAAACCCTGCAC
>WGEI01000064.1 GCA_015492875.1 Anaerolineae bacterium
ACTATGTACACACTTTTGGCGAAGTGCCCAATATCCTAGCAGCCGCTGGGTATGACTCAGTATATCTCATCGGTCAAGCCATCTTGCTCCCGGGCAATCTTCAAAGCACCTTGCAGCAAGTTGATAATTTTCAAGGGGTTCAAGGCGCTTTGCGGCCTGCGCAATTGGGGCGTGGAGAGCTAAGCGACAACGTCGTTGTGACGCAACTCGGCCCCTTTGGTGGCCCAGAAGTACGAGCGCGTTTTGCTGGCAGTGTGCGCTTGCCGGGTGATAATCCAGCGGTGCTCATTGAGACACCAACCCCTGCCCCGACAGCAACGCCTGAAGGGGTTTGGATTACCATCAAAAGCGCGCGGCAAAATGTTCGTAGCGGGCCTGGTCTAGAATATGATGTTTTAGGCCAGTTACAGCAAGGAGAAACCGCGCAAGTTATTGGCGCAAACGTTGACTTCACATGGGTGGTTATTGAATATCGCGGGCAGCAGGGTTGGCTAGCAACCTATCTATTGGATGTTAGCGGTGACCAGCGCACTGTGCCTATCATCACACCACCACCTACCCCAACACCACGCCCACCAACTGCCACACCAACGCCCCAACCGATAGCGGACATTGTGATTGTCAGCGCAACCCCAGCCCGTTTTACCGTTGGTGTCCCCTTCGCTATATCAGTCACCGTTCGCAATCAAGGCGCGCTAGACGCTGGCCCCTTCGCTGTTGCGGCCAATTTCCCGCCAGATAGTGTATTCTCTGCGGTCAACTTGCCGGGCTTAAGCGCTGGGCAACAAACCGTCGTCAATCTCACGGGGACATTCACCAGTGGCACAACAGGCTCATTCAATGTGGTCATTGTTGCCGATTTGAATAATGAGGTTGATGAAGGGATTGGCGAGGATAACAACGATGACTATAACTTCGTTTATTTTGTAGACCGCCCCATCCTAAATGCAGGCACACTGACAATTGGACCGGGCAGCGTTCTCAACCTTGAGGGCGTAGGCATTGATGATGTTACATGGAATGGTGCAGGAACGGATTTAGTGTTCATCGCGCCACCGCCCGGCTCTGGTATGTATATCATGGCAGGCATTAATGACATCAACAGTGTCACATACGATATGATTGACCCGTCACTGGCTACGACGACTTCGCTCAATGTTGCGTTATTGCCCAATGCCTATATAGGTATCATCACGGCAGAAGGTAATCGAGGCGTTATTCATGTTGATAGTGTGGTTGCCGGCGGGCTAATTACATTAACGTATCGCGTCTATAGCCCATAGGCAACAAGGCACGAACTAAAACTATGAGGCCGTCGGATAATGACGGCCTCATTTCATTCATCTTCGGCATCGATAGGGAGTTGTATTTCTATAAAAGTTGTTTGCTCAGATTCAATGGGAACAAGTTCGCGGAACAATAGCCGCCCTTCTTCATCGCGGATGAAAACATCGTATTCCCCTGCTGGCAAATCGCCGAGTGTAAAGTTTTCTCCCCATGCCGGGTCACTATTGACCGTGTCATCGCCATAAGTATAGGTCTCTCGCCAAACCCGTTCTGACTGTACGGTAATCACGACGCCATAAACAGGGTTGCCATCCATATCTGAGACAAAGCCTGCCAGCGTACCAAAACCACGCCACGGCTTCAGCCAAAGGTCAGGGTTGCGAGTGGCATTGTAGTCAAATGGGTCACCGACACGGACTTCGAAGTGTAAATGGGGGCCAATGGCAGTACCTGAATCGCCCACTTTCCCAACAGGATTACCAGCATGAACAACATCGCCCACTTCAACTGTTACTTCCTGCAAGTGGCCGTATAGCGTGTAAACAGGTAACCCTTCAGGTGATAGCAGGCGCTGATGTTCCAAAACTACCACGTTGCCATAAAAACCCAATGTAGGGCCTAATAGCGTCTCATCATCAGTGCCAGCGAAGACAACTCGCGCATCAGCTACGGCTAAAACTGGGGTGAAGCGGGGATTGGCGAACTCTCCCCCATGATGAACCTCACGCGCGCCATATTGTGTGCCGCCATAGGGATAAGTGCGGTCTATCCAATCAGAACGGCCATTGGTCGCATCCCGATATATGGGGCGTTCCATTACATAATGGTCACCCAAAACTACTGTTGGTGTCGGTGACGGTTGCATGGATGACACGGTCGCAGCATCCAAAGCCGTTGCTTGAGGGGTTTCATCAGGCAAGGGCGGCAATGTGGGCAAAATATAAGGGTTAGGGGTTGGTGTGGGTTCTTGAGCAATAACCGCACTCCAAGTAAGTACGACGCCCCATATTGAAGCACTTATGGCGATAAGAAGCAATCTAGACGTCTTCATCTTCCTCTAGAAACTCCGGTGATGTTGGTGGCATTTTCGGTTCAAAATAGCGTGGTGGCTTAATCGGCTTCATATTGAGCTGTTGCAATTCATCATCGGTGATTTCTCGCGCATTAAACCGTTCGTACATACGCGGGTTTTCAATTGGGTCAACAGCATAGCGCCAATGGTGGGGCCGTGTCTCACGCAATACTGAGCGGCACTCTGTACAGCGAACGGTACGGCGTGCCACAGGAATTCCCATTTGGCGGTCGGTTTTCGTTTCAACAACTAAATCACCGCGAAGGCAAACAGGGCAATATTCTATCACAAAACCACGATTATAACGCTCTACGCTACGCACACCGCGCCAATA
>WGEI01000065.1 GCA_015492875.1 Anaerolineae bacterium
GTGCTGATGCCGCCTGCGTTGGGCTTTTTACAAGGTTTTCAGCCCACAATTTTTAAGCCGGAGTGGACGGCAGATTTATACCTTAGTTTTGTGACCTCACTGATTTTCTGGATGGGCGTTGCTTTTGAGACACCCCTGATTTTTTTCATTCTGTCATTAATGGGCATTGTCGACTCTGGCGCGTTAATCCGCAATTGGCGCTTTGCGGTCGTTGGTGCTTCTATCGCCGCAGCTGTGATTACCCCAACAATTGACCCTGTGAACATGATTCTAGTGATGGGGCCTTTGCTCGCCTTATATGTACTGAGTATTATTCTCGTATCTATTGGCCGACGGATGAGTGGCGTTGAAACTGTTGACTCCAGCAAAACCCGCTTTTAAGTAGTGGACATCATTGTGAAATGTGATACAATGCCGCCTTGTGCCTAAAACCAGAGTTGTCAAGGTGATGCCTGATGTCTCAAAATCATGCCAATGTTCGGCTTATTGCCCCGCATGGCGGGGAGCTTATCAACCGTCTCGTTGCTGAGGCAGAATTGCCTGTGATGCGTGAACGTGCTGAGCAAGCGCCTGTTGTTCAACTTTCTGATGTTTCTCTCTCCGATTTAGAACTCATCGCAACAGGTGTTTTCAGCCCGCTGACTGGCTTTATGAATAGCGAGACTTATCGCTCGGTTGTGTATGATATGCATCTGCCCAATGGCTTGCCATGGACTATTCCCATCACGTTGCCCGTCACTCGTGAAATGGCGGACAGCTTGCGAGTTGGGGCAGATGTTGCGCTTGCCGCCCCAACAGGTGAAGTTGTGGGCTTGCTGGAATTGGCAGAAAAGTTCGATTACGATAAAGAGGCTGAAGCAGAAAACGTTTACCGCACGACAGAAGATGAACATCCCGGCGTTGCCCGCCTTTATGCACAAGGTGATGTGTATTTAGCTGGTGATGTTTGGCTTTTCTCTTTGCCGCAGCCAGAATTCCCTGAAATTTATCGCACACCAACCCAAACCCGTGCCATCTTTGCCGAACGTGGCTGGCGGCAAGTTGTCGCTTTCCAGACCCGCAACCCCATTCATCGCGCTCATGAATATCTACAAAAGTGCGCGCTAGAAATGGTCGATGGTCTCATGCTGCATCCACTCGTTGGTGCGACAAAATCTGATGATATTCCCGCTGATGTGCGTATTGAAAGCTACAAAGTGGTGTTGGAACATTACTACCCAGCCGACCGCGTGCTTTTAAGCGCCTTCCCCGCTGCCATGCGTTATGCCGGCCCACGTGAGGCGGTTTTCCATGCGATTTGCCGCAAGAACTATGGTTGCACCCATTTCATCGTCGGGCGCGACCATGCCGGCGTCGGTGGTTACTATGGCACATACGACGCACAGCTAATTTTCGATGAATTTGACCCTGCCACCATTGGTATTGTGCCGTTGCGATTCGAACACGCCTTCTATTGCCGTGATTGCGGCCATATTGTCACTGCAAAAACTTGCCCACACGGCAAAGATAGTTGGCTTCACCTGAGCGGTACACAAGTTCGCGAGAAGCTCTCCAATGGTGAAGCCCTTCCAGTTGAATTCACTCGCCCGGAAGTGAGCGAAGTGCTATTACGCAGTACAGCCCGACAGAAAGCAAACGCCCGCTAGGGAGTTCTATGAGGAGTATATAACATGACAGAAAATCCCGGTTTCGTTCTATGGTTTACAGGCCTTTCTGGTGCTGGTAAAACAACTTTGGCCGTAGCTTTAGAACGTGAATTGCGTGAACGTGGCGTGCGCGTGGAGCGCTTAGATGGTGATACGGTTCGCGAGAGTTTGACCGCCGACCTCGGCTTCAGCAAAGAAGACCGCGATAAAAATATCCAACGTGTGACCTTTGTGGCGAAACTGCTCAGCCGCAATAACGTTGGTGTATTGGCCTCTTTCATCTCACCATATGCTGAAACTCGTGATTATGTGCGCAGTCAAGTCACCAACTTCATTGAGATTTTCGTGGATGCGCCGCTAGAGGTTTGCGCTGACCGTGACGTGAAGGGCTTATATGCCAAAGCCTTTGCCGGCGAAATCGAGAATTTCACAGGTGTTAGCGATCCTTACGAACCGCCACAAAACCCCGATATTCACATTCGCACTGACCAACAAACTGTTGAGGAATCTTTGCAGAGTATTCTCACTTGGCTGGAAGAACACAACCTCATCCCAGAACGTGTGACTCTGTAAAAACGACTCGTGTAAATGTCAAAGGCGCGGCTATCCTAACCGCGCCTTTTTTGATGCAAAAGCGAATTGGGGTTAATGGGCTATCTGCTCTTCACGGATAATGACTTTCTCAACTTCTACCGCAAACAGCACCACAGCCCCCAGCACAAATGATAGCGCCATCTCGGCTGTATTGAGCGGTGAAGTATCTAACATTTCTTGCAGGAATGGCACATAAATGACCAGAAGTTGCAGAACAAATGTAGAAAGCACTGCCCAGAATAACAGTTGGTTTTTGCGGAACCATACACGGAAGAACGAGAGTTTATCGCCCGCGTGAATGGCCATCACCTCAAACATTTGGGTGAACGCCAACACAGTGAAGGCAATGGTGCGTGGCACACGCCCCGCTTCCCCAATCAGGGTTTTATTTGCAGTTGCCTCATGGCTTTCACCTATTTGGCCTTCATCAGTGAGGTAGCGCGCCAGCCGCTCTTCGGGGGTGAGTAAATCCCAATCATCTGGAATCACGTCTTGATCAACACGGATGACACTTTCTAACTGGTTACTACTCATATTTTCTAACCCCAGCGTACGGCTGAATGGGGCCATTCCCAGCGCTGTATGTCCAATGATATAGCCTCCAAGTGTCAATATCGCAATCAAGATACCTACCCAGATGATATGGCGCCCTGTGCCTTGTGCAAAAATGCTCTCATTGATAGGGCGCGGTTTCCGTTCCATCACATCGGGTTCGGCTGGTTCAAAGCCCAGTGCAATAGCCGGCAAACCATCCGTCACAAGGTTAATCCACAGGATTTGAATTGCCAGTAATGGAATGCGCAGGCCGATCATTAACGCGCTGAACATCGTCAGAATTTCGCCGACATTAGAACTGAGCAGATATTTGATGAATTTGCGGATGTTATCATAAATGGCACGCCCTTCTTCTACTGCTGCGACGATGGATGCGAAGTTGTCATCCGTCAGCACCATTTCGGCTGCGCCCTTACTTACATCTGTGCCGGTGATACCCATTGCTACACCAATATCGGCTTGTTTCAGCGCTGGTGCATCGTTAACACCATCACCTGTCATGGCGACAATATGGTCATGGCGCTGCAAAATCTGGACGACCCGCAGCTTATGTTCCGGAGAAACCCGCGCAAAACAATTCGTTTCACCAGAGAGCAGTAATTTCTCCAGTTCTTCCTCGCTCATCTTGTCGATGACCGCACCGGTAATTGCGCGTTGTCCATTATCCAAAATGCCAAGGTCACGGGCAATGGCCTCTGCGGTAAGCGCATGGTCACCAGTAATCATAATGGTGCGGATGCCTGCTTGCCGCGCCACACTTACAGCGTCCTTTGCTTCGGGGCGGGCGGGGTCTAAAATGCCAACTAGACCAATCAGACATAAATCGCGCTCGATGGTTTCATCAACCTGTTCTGGCAGCTCATCTAATGGGCGATAGGCCACACCGAGAACCCGCAAGCCCTCGCTAGCCATCTGATCAATATAGCTGAGCCACGACTGCCGCCGCTCATCAGTGAGTTCAATCCGCCCTTCTGGTGCATGTTCATATTTCGCCCATTCTATCAATTGGTCAGGAGCGCCCTTTGTGATGGCGATGTATTTATCATGGGCGAAAAGCTGTTGTGCCTCTTCACCTTCCACTTTATGAATGGTGGTCATGGCTTTGCGTTCACTGCTGAAGGGGACTTCTGCAACACGGGGCATAGTTTTCTCAAGGCGCTCCCGTGTATAGCCTGCCTTCTGAGCTGCAACCATCAGCGCGCCTTCGGTGGTATCGCCTACCACCTTCATTGCCCCATTGCCATTAACTTCTTCTAGATGGGCATTGGTGGATAGCGCCATCGCTTTCAAGAAGCGTGCAACTTGCTCATCGCTGCTTGGGTCAAGGGGTTCACTACTTTCTTGAAGTTGGAATTCACCCTGTGGTGTGTAGCCAATACCCGTTACTTCTACGCTATCGTGGCGAGGGAGCGCGAGTAAAGTAGCGGTCATTTCGTTTTTGGTGAGTGTGCCTGTTTTATCAGAGCAAATGACCGTGACTGACCCCAATGTTTCAACAGCTGGTAATCGCCGAATGAGTGCATGACGGCGCACCATACGGCTTGCGCCCAACGACAGGCTAATGGTGATAAGCGCTGGCAAGCCTTCTGGCACAGCGGCAACCGCCAAACTGATTGCGGTGAGGAACATCTCTGGGGCGGGGATGCCACGAATGAGACCCGCAACAAAGACAATCGTCACTAAAACACCCGCACCAATGGCTAAAAAGCGCCCAAGTTGGTTCATACGGCGTGTTAAGGGGGTAACGCCTTTTTCCACTTGCATGAGCATGGCAGCTATATTGCCCAGCTCCGTTTGCAGGCCTGTGGCGGTGACAATCATCTCGCCGCGCCCATATGTGACATTAGTACCCATAAACACCATATTAGAGCGGTCACCTACGGCAACAGCTTTATCCCCTTTTATTGCGTCCACAAATTTATCACTAGGCTGTGATTCGCCAGTGAGTGCAGCTTCCTCTATACGTAGGTTGATACTATCGAGTAAGCGACCATCTGCTGAAATACGGTCACCCTCTTCTAGTAACACAATATCGCCCGGAACAAGCTCTTCAGCGCTAATTTCGTGCACTTCACCATGACGCCGTACACTTACCACAGGCACTTGTAAGGCACTTAACGCTGCTAGCGCTTGTTCTGCGCGGTATTCCTGATACACACCCAGAACCGCATTGAGGATGACGATAACCATAATGACAATAACGTCTTTAGTATCGCCAAGAAAGAAGGAGATAACTGCGGCGATAAGGAGGATGATGACCATGAGGTCGGTGAATTGGCTAATGACAAGGTGGAGAAAATTCGTCCCTTCCCCTTTAGGCAAGGTATTTTTCCCGAATTGTTCTTGTCGTTTTGCCACTTCCTCAGCAGTTAAACCTTGCTCCTGTTTAACTTGAAAATGGTCTAAAACCTCGTCGGCTTCCATTCTGTAGAAGTCCGGCATAGAACGCTCCTCTTTTACTGATTATTTTGATTTGGTGCAATGTAGTGGGAGAATAATACGTAATCTTAAATAAATTACATATGCCCCACATTGTATGGTGTCCTCTTGGCAATAATACCCCCAGAAAATAGGGGTATCTTAATCTTCTGGCTGTACTGCTTCAACTCGTAAAGTGTACGCTACTTGGGCATTTCCATCCACCAACTGCCTTGTCATCAATGCAGATGTTGGTGGCCCAATGATAATGTAATAGGGTTCATCCGCAGAAAACGTACCCAGTACGCCATACGAAAGCAAGTCGCCAGATAAATACCCCATTCCGATGAGTGCGCCTCCCATAGCTTGGTAAACACCCACCTCTGGCGCGAAGCTACCCCCAAGTTTTTCATACATAACTCTGAAGTCTTGTTCGCCTATATAGTAATAAAAATGATATGCTCCTGTGTTTTGCAATTCTGCCGTTATAATACGGTTTGCGCTTAAGCTACTCGGCAGGTGTAAGATGAGTTGGTAGCGCCCTTGCGCCGAATCCTCAGCCCCGCCTGCACGGCTAACATCAACGGTGTATGCGCCACCAACAGTGAGTATAGTAGCGATATATGCCGAGCCAAAACGCCCAAAAGTTGGCGGTAGCGGCTCTGTATCCGCCAAAACTGCTCCTGTCGCATCTTTTAGGCGAAGTGTTGGGGCATTCAGCCCGTATAATGGGTCATCAGCTACCAACTCTATAATGACAGGCGTATTGGCTTCAACCGTGAATATATATGAACGTATAGGCTGCTCATCCGTAATCACCCCGTCAACCGCTACTTCTGGCTCTAGGATACTTTGCCCCTGTGCATCGAGCGTTTGAGACAAGATGAACACGCATACAAACAAAAGCCATCGATACATAAAAACTCGGTATATGCTAAAAACGGCGCATCAAAAGGATACGCCGTTCAGTATAACTGTATTTAGCATTTAGCGCTTGGAATTACGCCAATTCCTGCATGAGTTTTTCTAAAGCTTCGCGTGGCGGGCGCAGCTTTTCTTCTGTCAAATGCGCCAAAGGGGTATCAACCAGATTTTCCGTTTGCGCCAAAGTTGGGCGGGGTTCTTCATAGTAGAGCAAACCCGTGAGGAGGAGTTCTTCGCGGCTGGCTTCTTCCAATAGTTGAATGGCCTGTGCTCTATTGCGCGGGTCATAATCGCGGTCGAGTTTCTTCAGGCGGATGTAAGTGCCATCGTGCATCTCAACAGTGATGACTTCGCCTGCTTCATAATCGGTTGTGATTTCCGATTTTTCTTCAATATAGTCTGGTGACATGACGGCAATTTCATGTAAAGCAATTTCATGCTCTTTGCCGTATGGATAGCTCTTGGTGGAATCTGGTTGATTGTTGAAGGTCACACAAGGGCTGATAATATCTAATACTGCCGTGCCTTCATGGTGAATAGCCGCGCGCAGTAATTGCTGCACTTGCTTGGCGTCGCCAGAGAAACTGCGCGCCACAAATGTAGCACCGCCAACAATCGCCTCCAGCGCTAAATCCACCGGTGGAAGCGGGTTGTGGCCATAGTATTTGGAATTTTGGTCTAAATCTGCCGTAGCGGAGAATTGGCCTTTGGTCAAACCATATACACCATTGTTCTCAATAATGTACACCATCGGGACGTTGCGGCGTAGCATGTGCTTATATTGACCTAACCCAATGCTACCGCTGTCGCCATCGCCGCTGACGCCCAATGAGAGCAGGGTGTGGTTGGCAAGATGCGCACCAGTAGCTACCGAAGGCATACGGCCATGAAGCGCATTAAAGCCATGTGTGCGCCCCCAAAAGTAGGCTAAACTCTTGCTAGAGCAGCCAATGCCGCTGAATTTCACTAGGCGGTGGGGCGGTATTCCTAACTCATATGCCATAGTGATTATTTGGTTAGCGATAGAATCGTGCCCACAACCAGGGCATAGTGTACTCGGTTGGGCGCGATAGTCAGTCCGTTCTAAGCCAATAGCATTTGTCTTCGCCATTTTATTTGCGCTCCTGCTCGGTAATTTGTGCGTACACCCAGTCCGGCGTCATCGGCAAGCTGTCGCCTAAGGCCAAACTTTGTACGTGCTCAGTGCTATAGTCGCTATACATACGGATAACTTGCAAGAGTTGCCCGTCGAAGTTATTTTCAATGACATAAACGCGCTCATGTGCTTGCATGAACTCGTGTACTTCATCATGCAAGGGTAAAGAGCGCACGCGCATGTAGTCTGTAGCGATACCTTCAGCCGCTAACCAATCGCGCGCTTCACAGATGGCGGCGTCGTTAGTACCAAAGCTGATGAGGCCAATTTTCGCCCCGTTTGCGTCTTTAATAGGCTTCGGCATCAGCTTTTTAGCGGTTTGCATTTTGCGGTGCAAACGGTCTAAATTCTGCACCCAGTCCTCAGGGCGCTCACTATAAACGGCCATTTCGTTATGGCCAGTGCCACGAGTGAAGTAAGCCGCTTTGGGATGGTCTGTGCCGGGCAATGTGCGGTAGGCAACGCCGTCACCGTCTACATCACGATGACGCCCCCACGTGACACCGAAGCGCTCTTCAAAGGCTTCTAAATCTTCTGCACTGAGGACTTTACCGCGTTTAATTGGCTCATCCGGGTAGGTGAATGGCTTGCTCATCCACAAGTTCATGCCAAGGTCAAGGTCGCTCAATACAAAAACCAGTGTCTGAAGCTCATCGGCCAAATCAAAGGCGCGCCAACCAAACTCGAACGCCTCTTCAACTGATGCGGGCAGCAAAACCGGGTGCTGTGTATCACCATGTCCTAGCGTATGCGCAAACAGTAAATCGCCTTGACTGGTGCGAGTAGGCAAGCCAGTGCTTGGCCCCATGCGGGTGACATCCCAAATGACGCTAGGAATTTCCGCAAAATAAGCCAACCCTGCAAACTCAGCCATCAGGCTAATGCCGGGGCCGCTGGTTGCGGTCATCGCGCGTGCGCCAGCCCAGCCAGCGCCAACAACCATACCAATCGCGGCTAATTCATCCTCCGCTTGAACAACTGCTACCGTTGATTTGCCCGTTTCTGGGTCTTTTCTCAGGTAGCGATACTTCAAAATGCTATCGACAACACTCGTAGATGGCGTAATGGGATACCAAGCAGTAACGGTCATCCCCCCGAAGATTGCCCCCAATGCTGCCGCCTCGTTCCCTGTGATGAGAATTTTTCTTTCGGTCATATTGAGCGGAGCAAAGCGGTATGGGTCACGCTTTTCGATATTTTCCGCTACCCAGTGGTATGCCGCTTCAATAACCTGCATGTTCATCTGTACTGGGCGCTCTTTCCCGCCAAATTGGTCGCTCAGGGCTTCACGAATAGTGCCTATATCAATGCCGAATAGCTGAGCAACCGCGCCAACATAAACCATGTTGCTGACTTGCTCTCGCCGTTGAGAGGGAATGTCGAATGCTTTGACCAATTCTTTCACCGGCACTTCATAAAAGATAATATCATCGCGCTCTGGTAATTGAAGGCGAACGCGCCCTTGTCGCCATTCCTGTGGCAAGATGCACACCCCACCGGAAGGGATACTGTTTATATCATCGGCGGCTGTTTTCTGATTAAAGGCGATGACAATTTGTGTTTTATCGCGACGGGCGATGTATCCGTCCTTGCTCACCCGAATGGTATACCATGTTGGCAAGCCTTTAATGTTGGAAGGGAAGAGATTTTTACCATTAACAGGTATACCCATTTTGAATAGGGCGCGAATGAGAACTAAGTTGGATGTTTGGCTGCCAGAGCCATTAGACGTTGCTACAGTGAATGAGAAATCGTTGATAATTTGGGTGGCTGCATCCATCTGTTGATCGCTTTGAACCTGTACTGTGCTCATAGCTAGCGGCACAACGTGAATTGTGCCTTCTCCTTTCTTGAAAATTCGGTTTTACCTAGATGTAGTAGTGGGTTGTTTAAGAAGAGTCTTTCGATGGTGGGGCAACATCCTCCTGTTTCGACGAATGGTCTTCGTGGATGGCTTTCATGCGGGGCTGATAACGTAAAAGTTGGGTATGTTCAATAAAATCGTCTTTGGCTTTAGCAAAGTCCCCATTTTTAATGGCCTCTAAAATTTGTTCATGATACCGCCAAACTGATTGCAGATAATCGTAGTCTGCATAGCGGTTAAGTTCTACCGCTTCATAAGCATCCCAATAGGCTTCCAACAGCCCCAGCACAAACGGGTTTTCTAACCGTTTGAAAACAGTGAGGTGGAAAACGCGATGCTCCTGATGAGGAAGTTGTATCCAGTGGTCATTGAGTTTTTGCCGTGCACTATCGATACATTGCCGCATGGTCTCTAAGTCTTCTGGCAAGAGAGTGGCACAAGCCTCCTCCCAAAATGCAACTTCAAGATGGATACGCAGTTCTGTGAAATACTCAAACAGGTGTAAATTTGTCGCTAGAGCATAGAGTAAGCTCAAACGCACTGCCGGCGTGAATGTATATTCTTGAATGCGCGTGCCAGTTTTGGAGCGTACTTCTACTAATCCTAAGGCGCGCGCTACTTCTAATTGCTCGCGCACCTTGCTTGTACTGATGTTGAGATGCTCAGGATCGCGTAACTCGCTGATGGAGGGGAGGCGGTCTCCGGGCTGAAATCCCTGCTGCACGATGTAGTTGAGTAAGTCCGAACCTAAATCAATGATACTCATTAATCATATTCATCTGATGAATTATATGA
>WGEI01000066.1 GCA_015492875.1 Anaerolineae bacterium
CAAGCGCGAGGTGGCTGAACAAACCTATAAACTATCCGATGATTATAGACGTTTATTTGATCGTGTTTTGAGATATGCCCGAGAGACGGTCTCGCAACCCGGTGAGGGGTATCACCAGCGTGTACGTTGGTGGTCAGCGCTGGCTTTGCTCCGCTCTTTAGCCTCTAGCCCGGCAGCGGCAGCAGCGACTTTACGCAGCCGTGCCGCAACAACAGAAGCCGAGACAGAAACAGAGGCGGATGATATTGGGCGGCGTACCGTATTGGATTTGGTCAATGATGAAACAGCAGAAGGCATTGATGTAATTCCCGGCAGTGATATTGGCGAAATAGCGGGCGATGCCAACAGTCATCGGCGGCGTTTGCTGGATATGGCGCGTCAGGCAGAGAAGCTGAAAGGGGCTGCCGATAATAAGCTAACGGGACTCATTGATTTGGTAAAGCAGCTTGTGCGCGATGGCTATAACCCGATTGTATTCTGCCGCTTTATTCCCACAGTAGAATATCTGACTGAGGCCTTACGCAACGCAACTCGTGGTGTAGAAATTGTCGGTGTCACAGGCTCTTTGCCGCCTGCCGAGCGCGAAGAGCGTGTTGCCCAACTCATTGAAGCGCCAAAACGTGTACTGGTTTGTACCGACTGCTTGAGTGAGGGAATCAACCTGCAACAAGGATTTGATGCTGTCATCCATTATGACCTCTCGTGGAATCCAACCCGCCATGAGCAACGCGAAGGTCGGGTAGACCGTTATGGGCAGCCTCGTGAACAAGTGAAAGTGGTAACCTATTATGGGGTTGATAACCAGATTGATGGCATTGTGCTGGATGTTTTGCTGAGGAAACACAAAACAATTCGCAACTCGCTTGGTATTTCAGTTCCTATACCAGGAAATAGCGAGGATGTGGTCGAAGCTATTTTTGAAGGTCTTTTATTGCGTGAAAATGCTAGTTTTTCTCAGCCGACTTTGCATGGTTTTGAAGCATATATGAAACCGCGTCAGAAAGAGCTAGATTTGCAATGGGAGGCTGCTGCCGAGCGTGAAAAGCGCTCTCGGACGATGTTTGCCCAACAGGCAATTCGGGTTGAAGAAGTCGCAGCGGAATTAGAGGCGGCGCGGCGCGCTGTCGGCTCTGGTGTAGATGTGGCGGCCTTTATGAACGATGCGATACGTATGCATGGCGGCGTTGTTTCTGAGAATGAGGCTGTCCATTTCGATTTGACTGAATGTCCACGAGGGCTGCGCGATAGGCTTGGGCAGACACAGTTTTCGGCGCGGTTCGAACTCCCTGTAAAAGACCATCAATTATATTTGACACGCACACATCCACTGGTCGAATCATTAGCCTCCTATGTGATGAATACCGCCTTAGATACCATTGCCCTTGACGGCGATCAACCCCGCGCGCGACGGGCTGGGGTGATTCGTACGACGGCTGTAGAGCGACGGACAACTTTATTTCTCATACGTCTGCGTTATCATATCATCACCAAAATGGCCGATACAGAGCGTCAACTTCTGGCCGAAGATAGTTTAACGCTGGCATTCACAGGGGCGCCAGAAAATGCAACTTGGCTGTCATCCGAACAAGCCGAGCAGTTGTTATTGGCAGAACCTGATGAGAATATCCATCCACAGGAAGCGGCTAAATTTGTTCAGCGCGTCATCGATGGTTTTGATACGCTTTCACCATACCTCACGGAAATTGCCCGACAGCGCGGTCAAGAGCTGCTGGCGGCGCATAGTCGCGTGCGAGAAGAGGCCTATCGACGGGGCGAACGTCGCCCACAATACAGGGTGGAAGCCCAACTGCCCCCCGATGTACTTGGCATTTATGTGTTCTTGCCTGTGATGAAGGGGAAGTAAAATATGGCCAAATTGAACAATATCTTCACCACCATTCGTACCGAAGGCGCATTGCTACCCCCTGATTTGCTCCAGCGTATCAGCGAAGGGAGGAATATCGACGGCCTGTCTCCAGATAGCTACCACCGCTACGGAGAGAAACTCAATGAAGTGATCAATCGCTCTTGGAATGTGCTGCAGGGGGCCTGGTCCAGCTTTAGGCGCGCCCAAGCCCAGCTGCCAGCCAGCGATCGCGGCACGACCATCACCCGTGAGCGCTGGTTATTGCCGCTATTTCGCGAATTGGATTATGGGCGTTTGTCCACTGTTCCCGCGTTTGAAATTGATGGTAAATCCTACCCGATTTCGCATTGTTGGCAACATGTGCCGATTCATTTGGTGAGTTATAAGCTAGACCTTGATAAACGCACAAAAGGGGTCGCCGGCGCTTCATCTATGAGTCCCCACAGCCTCTTACAAATTTTTCTCAATCGCAGCGATGACCACTTATGGGGGGTCTTGAGTAACGGCTATAAATTGCGGCTTCTGCGCGATAATCTGGCGTTGACACGGCAAGCCTACGTCGAATTTGACCTTGAGGCGATGATGGAAGGCGAGGTCTATAGCGATTTTGTCTTGTTGTGGCTGCTGTGCCATCAATCGCGCCTTGAAGGAGAGCGCCCAGCCGATTGTTGGCTCGAAAAATGGATGAAAGTCGCTGAGGACGAAGGCACACGCGCCCTCGACCAGTTACGCAATGGGGTTGAAGAAGCCATCACCGCGCTAGGGCTTGGTTTTATCGAACATCCCGCCAATGCTGGGCTGCGCGATAAATTGAGTGATGGCAGGCTCAGCGGCCAGAATTACTATCGCCAATTATTGCGCATGGTTTATCGCCTGCTGTTTTTATTCGTAGCCGAAGACCGCGATTTACTGCTCAGCCCGCAAGCCGATGAGGTCACCCGCGAAACGTATCTGGCCTATTATTCCACCCAACGCCTGCGCCGAATGGCCGCGCACTTCAAGGGGACAGACCACACGGACTTGTTCGAATCGTTACGGGTGGTGATGCGCCTGCTATCTGGTGAGAGCAATGGCGCTGGGGCGCTGCTGGGGCTTGTGCCTTTGGGGTCATTTTTATTCAGTGACCGCGCTGTCGCCGATGTGATTGATTGCCAGATTAGCAATCGACAATTATTGAACGCCATCCGCGCCCTTTCACTTGTTTATGACAACAATGCTAAAGTGTATCGCAGTGTAGATTACAAGAATCTTGGCCCAGAAGAGTTGGGCAGCGTTTATGAATCCTTGTTAGAGCTACACCCGCAAATTAACGTTCAGGCGCGGCGCTTTGCCCTGGCAACGGCTGGCGGCAACGAGCGCAAGACAACGGGCAGTTACTACACCCCAACTTCGCTCATTAACGCTCTGCTGGATTCTGCGCTTGACCCCGTGCTGGACGAAGCGATGCGCCAGGGCGAAGACGCCATCCTCTCGCTCAAAATTTGTGACCCGGCCTGTGGGAGCGGCCACTTTCTGATTGCTGCTGCCAACCGCATCGCTAAAACTCTGGCCACCGTCCGCACCGGTGAAGAAGAACCCCCGCCCAGCGCGATTCAAGAGGCGAAGCGCGACGTGATTAGCCACTGCATCTATGGCGTAGACATTAACCCCATGGCCGTTGAATTGTGCAAGGTCAACCTATGGCTGGAATCTATGGAACCGGGCAAGCCGCTCAGTTTCCTCGATCATCGCATTCAGGTGGGCAACAGTCTGCTGGGCACAACGCCCAAACTGATGGCGGACGGTATCCCCAACGATGCCTTTAGACCGATTGAAGGCGATGATAAAAAATTCGTCTCGCAGATGCGGAAGGTTAACCGCGAGGAACGCAAACAGCGTGAAAGAGGTGTGATGCAGCATGGTTTATGGGATGAACATGCCGCTGATTATGGCTATTTGACCGACGCCATGCACCAGTTGGATGCCACGCCCGACGACACGCTGGAAGGGGTGCGGCGCAAGGAAGCGCAATATGCCCAACTGGCCAATGACCCCGAATATATCAAGGCACGCCTGCTGGCTGATGCATGGTGTGCCGCCTTTGTCTGGGAAAAACGCACCCCACCCCCAGCCCCTCCCCATAGCAATGGAGAGGGTAGCTATCC
>WGEI01000067.1 GCA_015492875.1 Anaerolineae bacterium
ATTTAGACCGTACTGCATTTTATCCCGGTGGCGGTGGCCAACCCTATGATACCGGACAGCTTATTGTTGATAGAAAAGTTTATCAGGTTAAACGCGCCGCGCGCGGCAACATTCACATTATTGAGGGTGATGAACTGCCGCCTGTTGGTGCAAGTGTACATGGCGTTTTGAATTGGGAACGCCGTTATCGTTTAATGCGCACCCATACCGCTATGCACATTCTCTGCGGGGTCATTTGGCGCGATTATGGCGCTAGTGTCACCGGCGGCAACATGGATTTAGACCGTAGCCGCATGGACTTTGAGTTTGAGCGTATGCAAAAAGAACTCGTGCAAGAGATAGAAGCCGCCTGCAATATTGAAGTGGAGGCTGCGCGGGATGTCCGCGTTGCGATTCTTCCCCGTGAAGAGGCTTTTCAAATACCCGACCTGATACGCACCAAAATCAACTTACTGCCAGAGGGCATCAAAGAGGTGCGAACGGTTGAAATTGTGGGGTTAGATTTACAGGCAGATGGCGGTACACATGTCGCCAATACTCGTGAAGTGGGGCGGATGCGTATTCCCAATTACAAGAGCAAGGGTGGCATCAACAAGCGCATTTATATTGAATTAGAAGATTGAACGATGCGTTATATTCATATTGTCGGCCTCCATGAACAGTTTTGGGCTGGGGGGCAGTACGTACACTATACACCGGATGGCTCACAAACTTATAGCGAGCAATGGACGATTCACCGTTTGCCAGATAATGCGTTTTTAACTCGTGTTGACCGCGATGGGCGGCAACATGATGGCCATTCGATACTGCTTGAGGCATGGCGCAGCCCTGATACTGAAGGTGGGGAAATTGTCCGTTTTGATATTCATGCTTTCAGTCAAATAGGTAAGGGCATACAACAAGCACGGGCGACATATCAAGTCATCGATGAAGTGTTGCATATCGGCCTGTCGCTTAACGATGCGCCCCGTGAATATACAGAGATACCCCTTGAGAATGCTTTTCTCTTTCCCGCTTTATCTCCCTTTTTAGGTGAATATCTGAAAGCACTATCAGCAAAAGGGGAATTAGAGGTTCTTAGCCCAAAACTCACCTTTGATGGCCCTTTAGCTTTCACTGTCGAACGCTATACTGATAACGCATCTTATCTGAAACAGGACTCCATCACCTGTTGTGGGCGCGAGATTAATGCGGCAGCTTATCGCTGGCATGATGACATAGCTTGGGTCGATGAGACAGATACCTTGCTGAGGCTAAATACAGGCATCACATGCCATTTAGAGCTAATGGATTACGCGAGAACAGGATACCATGATTAGACGTTTCCTCATCTTTCTTGGCCCAGCACGTGCGCGGGCGTTACTCATTTTATTGGGCGGAACGGGTTTATTGAGCTTAATGCTCAATGCTGCCGAAGCTGACCCTTCAATACCCGTTATTCAGAACTTGCTGGTGCTGATTTTTCTTGTCGGCGCTGCCATCATCATTTTGGGGCGGCTCTCTCCACAGGAGCGCTTGCGTTGGCTGGCGATTTTATCACCAGCTATTGGCGCTTTGGTGATAGCGGTCTTCTTCTTCCCTGAGCAGTTACCAATTTTTGCGGGTGCTGCTCTGGGCTGGGTTGTCGCAGGCGTCTTCGTATTTAGAAGCCGCGCCCCTATGCAATATCGTGAGGCCGTGCGCCACTTGCGAAAAAACGAATACCAAGAAGCCGTTGCCGCGATGGATGCGCTGATTAAAGCAGAGCCAGATGACCCTAATCACTATCGCTTTCGTGCAGAGTTGCTGCGTCTATGGGGTAAATTAGGGCGGGCACGGCGCGACTATCGAAAAATGATAGAACTCGACCCGCAATCTGCAGTTGGCTATAACGGCCTTGCTGAAGTATGTTTACAGGCAGGTGATTATGCTGAAGCACGTGAAGCGGCTTTACAGGCTGGCGAGCTTGCTCCAACTGAGTGGGTAGCGCTATATAATCTCGGCATGATTGAAGACCGCCTTGCCCTCTCTCAAGAGGCCATATCGCATCTTGAAGCGGCATTGCAGGCGCGCGTGCCCGATAAGCGCCATCGTTTACTCATCCACCTTTACCGCGCTCGTGCCTATGCGCGGCTCGGCGATTTAGAAAACGCATCTACTGTCTTAGATGATTTGCGCAAAGAGCGGGGCGGAATTGAAGAATGGGAACTTATTCTCAATGCCGAACAAGCCGTTGTATTGCGCGATGTTCTCGCAGATGATATTGCAGCCGCTAAAGCGTTGCTCGATGGCGAACTATCATTAGAAGCGTTGGCAGGGGGCACAGCGTCATGAGTCGCCGCCATTTACTGGTATGGATTGCGACGTTTGCCGCAGGCGGGCTAGCTTTCCTCGGCATGTTGATTTTTGCCTTTGGCCTCATCGTCGAATTTGTGAGCAAAGGGGACGGCGCTTCTTTCGAGGAAGGGCTATCACCCAACATACAGCTAGGACTAGCTGGCTTGTGTATGTCGGCAGTCATGTTCATTTTGCTATTTGTGCTCGTTGCGTTACTGCTCGCCCGCCAAACCCGCCGTCGTGGCTCTGGTTATGGCGACGCCTATCGCCTGATTGAAAATTTCCGCTTTGGAGAAGCTATCCCGTTACTAGAACGCTCTATTCATGAGGGGAAAGAAACAGCAGAGGTTTTGATGCTACTCACTAGCGCATATGCGTATTCCGGTCAATTAGCTAAAGCGCAAGCGACTGCCGACCGAGCTGTTCGGCTCTTTCCCAATGACCCCGCCTCTTATATCACGCTCGCCAATGGCTATCGCCTGCAAGCAGCCTACGATGAAGCGGCTGAAGCATTAAAACATGCCGCAGAGCTAGAGCCAGACCAGCCAATCATTTGGGCAGAGTTGGGGTTTGTGCAGCGCTTTGCTGGTTGCGATGATGAGGCGCTCGAATCCTTCAAAAAAGCAGCAGAACATGCCATGCCCGCCATGTATGGCGTTCGTGTCTATTATCATCTTGCCGCAGCATATCAAGCTGAGGGTGAGACCCGCAAAGCAGTGAAAGCTACTGCCAAGATGATGAGCGCAAGAGATGGGTTGGAAGCATGGAAAACAGGGTTACGCGCCTTAGAAGGCACGGCTTATGGCCAAGCGTTGCGTTATGAAATTGCCGCTATAGAGCAAGCCCTTGCCGATGCCGACGCCGGTAATCTTGGGTGATTGATGATGGGGCGTATCACAATTAACCTCATTAAACAAATCCGCCAATGGGATACCCCGTCAAAAATCGCACTAGGCGCGGGTTTCATAGGCGTAGCCTTAACTATGTTCCTTGCTGCCACCACCCCTCCCGAAACGCGAACACTGGCGATAGTTGGCGTTATCGGGATGATTTTCGTCCTGCAACTCATCACGCTATGGGGCAATCGGGGATTAGTCAAACCTTTTACAGCGGCGCAACGCTTTTATTTAGCAGGCGATTTAGAAAAGGCGCGCGATGTTTTAGCGCCCGTTTGCGAAGCTGCTGCCGCCGATTTTCAAGAGCTGACGCTTTTAGGCAATATTTATCGCCAACTCGGCGAATTAGAGAAGAGTGAAGCGTTGTTACAACGCGCACTTGATAAGGAATCTGAACATTTCTTTCCTCTTTACGGTTTTGGCCTTACACTCTTAGCTAGAGGGGATTATTGGGGCGCAGTCAAAGCTTTGAGGCAGGCCTTAACGTATAAGGATACCCCTCCTGTCCGCTTTGATTATGCTCATGCGCTTTATCGTGCTGGTGACGAAACTGCACTGCAACAGATGCAGGCCGTATTGCCAGCGCTTCAAGAGCCGTATCGAGAATTAATGGCTCGCTATATACTTTACTTAAGTGGGCAAGGCGCCCCCCCTGATGCTGATTTGATACACAAGGGCATCGTATTTTGGCAAGCTAGCGCCCAGCGCTTTGCACAAACAGCTTATGGGCAGGCACTTGCTGGTGATGTCCAGCAAATACTCAGTCTAATCGAGGAGGCCTAAACAATGTCTTTTTTGTTGGGTTCGGATGGTAAAATTTCTGTGCTCCGCGTTAGTCTTCTAGCCATTGCGGTAGGGGGGCTATTTATCATCGGAGCGATTATTTCTATTCAAATAGACGTAACTTCTCGCCGTGCTCCATTAGATATAGAGGTTTACCCTGGCGCAACACCATGGGGAGAACAATCTCGCGGACGTAGCCAGCGCAGCTTGTATTTTCAAATTCCCGATACAGAGCCAGAAGTTGTCGTAGAATATTATCAACAGAAGCTCAATGAATTTTATGGCACAACGCCCGAAAACGAGCGGGGTAAGCCACTTTCTCAGCAAATCCCTAACGCTGAGTGTGTCCGCCTGCCACGACAAGGCAACTTCAGCGATTATGAACCCGGTAACGGCTTGCCTGCCTATCAATATACTTGTATCTTCGATCGCTCATATAGCGATATTCTACAAGTGACCGAAGTGATTATTCAGCCAGGGGTTCGTAATGATAGTGACCCTAATGCACCTAATACCGAAGGGATGACCGTCGTTGAATACCGCCAACAATGGGAGCCCTAAACCACCAGTAGACCGAACAGATGAAACAGCATTGCCCCAACGGCGTTTGCCCTGGGGCTACTTGATATTTGGCATGTTGGGGGTAGCACTTGCGATATATGTACTCACGCAAGTTTTGGGGGTACTCTACGGTATTGTTTTCCCGCCTATGCCGCCACTACCAGATGTTGATTTAATTGAATTGCGCCATGAAAGCGATGTTTATGGCGTTGATGAGTGGCTTTATGGCACACAGGCTGATGCGTGCCGTGTCTTGCGTTACTACCAATCGCAGGGCGCAACATGTACATATAATCAAGATGTTTGTGACCAGATTGATGCTTCTCCCGAAGTGGCAGGGCAGAACGTTGGGCGGTGTGTCGGCGAAGTAGAATTTTCGATTTTCGCCATGCGCTGGGAAGCGAATATTGCCGGTGGATATGTGCAAGATTCTCCCACCCAATTTAGCTTAAAACGGGAAGTGTTTTGGACGGGTTCTATCCCCCCAGAATTAAATTTACAATCACCATAATCTCTTGCATCACATGCTGTTTGCACCTTCACTCACTTGTATAATTTGTATAATAGGGCATAATGGATGTTAACATTCGTTATGCCCATATCGGTGCTGTTTTGACGTATTGGCAAATTCTTTTTGGAGCTTGACAATGGCTAGGCGAAAAACACGGGCAGAGGAAAAAGTAGAGCGTTTGACATGGTTCGCGCTTGTCGGCATTTTTGCTGTATTAAGCCTTTTGCCAGAGAACACTTTCCCGAATTATGCAGTGCCTTTAGCTGGCGCAATCGTTTTGTTCCTCTCCGGTTTCTACCAATATGCCCGCCGATGGCGCGTTAGCCCCATCACATGGGTAGCTGCCTCAATTTTGTTGGTTGCTGCTGGGTATGGCTGGCGTATTAATCCTAAAATAGACCTGTTACCCGTAAGCTTGCTCGCTTTTATGATTATCATTGGCTTTGGGGTTTTGACAGGTGAAACCTAAATTGCTCATTGTATAATTCGCCCATACTGTTTGCGATTAAGTGTTTGTATATTTGTACACTTTATGGATAAGTTGAAGCTGATGAATGATAATCGTATTACTGTAGAGGATGTTCGTAAACTAGCCCTGCCGCTCGGTACGCGGGTTATTTCTGGCGATGGTTTGCTCAGCCGTCCTGTCTCGTGGACAACAATCATCTATCGAGAGACTGCTGGCTTGCCCACAGCTTTACAGCAAGATGAAATCATTTTAGTCGCACCTTTAGAAGCTGGCCGCGTATCGAATATCTCTGATGAAGATATTGTGCGTTGGGCTGCCGAGATGAAAGCCACCGCTATTGTTTGGAGCGAACACCCGTCCCCTACAGCTTTAGCCGAAGCCAAAGCGAACAATATCCCCATGCTTACTTTGCCAGTTGAGCAACGTATTCGCTTAGTAGAAAAAGCAGTCGTTAGCTTGCTAGTAGACCGCAAAGGGCAAATCGAGCGGCGCGGCACGCAGATTTATCGTCAACTTACTCAAATTTCTTCGCGTAATGAAGGGATGTCCGAATTAGTCGATGCAATGGCACGCCTCACTGGTAAAGCAATTGCCGTACAAGATAAGCGCCTGCATATCCTTTACAGCACCGTACAGCCCCAATTTGTTGCCTATTGGGATGATATTGAAAGTTTCTTGCGTAAACACGATAACTTACCTGTTGAGTTACAAGACCGTCATCGGGTGAGTGAAATCGAAAACGCCGTTCAACTACAATCCCTTCCAACACCGGGATTGGCGCGCTTAGTTGCTCCTATCATCACCAAAAGCGTTGGGCGGGGTTATCTATCGATCATTGGCCGTGATACCGAACTGGATGATATTGATTTACTCGTAGCGGAACATGGCGCTGCGGCTTGTGCATTGGAAATGGCGAAAGCCAAAGCGATCAGTGATACCG
>WGEI01000068.1 GCA_015492875.1 Anaerolineae bacterium
ATCTATAGCTTGCACTAGACTGTGTAGCCTTATAATAAACATGGATGGCCTGCCTATCGGGATTAAAGAGAGCAGAGCATGATGACACAACAGCCGTTGACAATGGTTGTGATACCAACTTACAACGAACGGGAAAACTTGCCGCTCATCGTGGCCGAATTGTTGGCCTTGCCCGTTCATGCCCTGCAAGTGCTGGTGGTAGACGATAACTCGCCAGATGGTACTGGGCAGGTGGCCGATGAGCTGGCCGCCCAGCACGAAGGCGTGGTGCATGTTCTGCATCGTACTGAAAAGGCGGGGCTTGGGCCGGCCTATATCGCTGGTTTTAAGCGGGCGTTGGCGCTTGGCGCGGATTATATCGTGCAGATGGACGCAGACTTTTCCCACCAGCCGCGCTATATCCCCGATATGCTGGCCGCCATTGAAGGCCATGACATGGTACTTGGCTCGCGCTTTGCCCCCGGCGGTAGCGTGGACGAAAGCTGGAGCTTCCTGCGCAAACTACTCAGCCTCTGGGCAAACCGCATCTACGTCCCCACCATCCTCCGCATCCCGCTCAACGATGCCACCGGCGGTTATCGTCTATGGCGGCGCGAAGCCCTCATCGGCATCGATTTGGATACGGTTCGCTCCAATGGTTATGTCTTTCAGGTGGAGATGGCCTATCGTGCTCATCGCCTTGGCTACCGCTTGACGGAAATCCCCATCCACTTTCCCGACCGCAAACATGGCGCATCGAAGATGAATTCCACCATCGCCATGGAAGCCGCCCTGCGCACACTTCAGCTATGGTGGCGCTTGCGTACCTTGAAGCCAGACCAACGCCGCACCCAAGAATACGCCTAACCTGCGCGGTGATGACGCCTTGATGACGTTAAGCGCCGCGTTATCTTTTCCGTGTTATGATGGAATATATCGCATGGATAGTTTGGAGTTGCGTTGTGAAGCAATATGGCTTGTGGCTTTTGGGTGTGCTGTTGCTATTGGCCCTGTCTCCCTTATATGCTCAAGAAGACATTGTTTTTGAAGGTGTGATTGATGATACTTCGCCGTCGGCCTCGTTTTCGGTGGAGTTAAACGCGGGCGATGTGATTGGCGTCTACGCCGTCCCAGTTGATGGCGACCTAGACCCAACGATTGAAATTCGAGAGCCAGATGGCGACGTTGGCGCATATAACGACAACGCCACTCCCGATACTGTCAACGCAACTGTATTCTATACCGCGCCTGAGAGCGGCATTTATACCGTGATTGTCGGGCGCTATACCTTTGAGCCGACATCGGGCAGTTTCTTGCTCACTATAGAATTCCTCGAAGAAGAGCCGTCGCCCTCTGTTGCCGATTGGCGCGGCGCTAGCGATGGCGACCGCTATGCATTGAGCGGTTCGCCCCGCACTTACGAAACGGAACATTTCATCATTCACTATACCCTCAGTGGGGATGACGCCACTACCGAACGCTATGCGGAAGTTGTCGGGCAGGTGTTTGAATATGCGTGGCAGCTTCAAGTCGAAGAGTTGGGCTGGCCACCCCCGCCGCCAGATGATGGGCGTGGGGGCGATGACCGTTATGATGTCTATATCGGCAATGTGCTGGGGCGTTATGGCTCGGCCTTGGCGTATGCCTCGCCCGATGCCGACCTCGCTGGCGATAACCCTTTCACCGAAGAGGTTGAAGACATTGCCGCCCCGAGCCATATTGTGATTGAAAACGGCTTCACCGAAATTGATGAGAGCACGCTCGATATGCTCTATACTACCGCCGCTCATGAGTTTAACCATGCTATTCAGTTCAATTTTGACTTTATGGAGCCACACACTTGGTACTTTGAGGCGACAGCGGTCTGGATAGAAACTATCTCTAACCGCATTTCTAATGACGCCTGGGAATATAGCGATAATAACCTGTCTTATAATGAAGTGTGCTTCGGTACAGTGAGCGAAGACCCCAGCAGCTCGTTGATTTATGGCGATTGGCTCTTATTACAATCGCTCGTAGACCGCTATGGTGCAGGCATCATCCAAACCTTATGGCGGGAAATCAGCCAATATGACGGATTCAACGCGCTCGGCAAAGCCCTAGAGCGCTATGGCGATAGTGTGCCTGACGCCCTAGAGCGCTATCGCTTACAAAACCTATTGGGCGACTATAAGATAGAAACCGCCTTCGTCAACACATTGACATTGACCTCCCGCATTCACCAAACGGGCGTCATTCATGCCCAAACAGGCGTGCAAGAGCTAGGGGCAAATTACTACGATGTGCGCCTGCCGCGTGGCCTCTATCGCGTCAATTTTGAGAGCGATGCAGGGCTGCACCTGTGGGCAGTGGGTATTTTGGGCGATGTGGCCGAGCTAACTAATCTAGAGCAAGGCGGCGTGATTGATACCGATGCCTACGATTTCAACTATCTAGTGGTCTTTAACCCCAACTATGACAACGATGTTGATAGCTGCCGCAACGCCTTTTATACCATCACCATCAGTCCAGTAGAGGACGAAGGTGTACAACGCACCGCGCCCAGCCGAACACTGAGCGCGGAGAAGTTCCGCCCTATTCGTTGAGCGATTAAGGTTCGAAAATCAAAATCATTTGTAGCCGCCCCAACCGTACCACGTCACCGCTGCACAGGCGATAAATTTCGCCAGGGGCGAGCTGTTGCTCGTTGACATATGTGCCGTTACTGCTGACGAGGTCGCGCAACTCTAGCGCGTGGCGGCGTAAGCGTATTGCGGCATGGTGGCGGCTGACGCCTAACTGAAACGCCTCGTAGCTAGATAAATCGAGGGTATTTTCTGGCGCTTCCTCTTCATGACTTAGACGCCCCAAAATTAAATCTTTATCGGGGATGAATTGCAGGCGGATGAACTTTTTCTGGCGGGGCAATTCTATCCGCAGTTTCATCTCTGGGCTGAAGTAACTGCTACCGAGTTTATAGCGCCCTTCCCGTGCTTGAGGAATAGGCGATGGCGTTGAGGTAACGCCGCTCTCTTCAGCTAGTTTATCGGTCGTAACCCCTCTGGCGAGGTTTGTGCCACATTTGGGGCATATTTTCTGTGTAATGGGAATATGGGTTGAACAAACAGGGCAGGCATAGCGGTGTATCGTCTGGTCAAGCTCGTTTTGGCTCACATTACCCACAGTGTTATTCATGTTGTCGTTGGTCATTGTTGCACCTAAAAAAACACCCTCCAGTGTTCAGCATTCGCTGATAGGCTAATTATAACGTAGGGCAAATTTCTCGCTAATAATTAAGGTTATAAAAATAAAACGAAAACTGAGGCTTATCTCATCCATAAAAACGCGCCGATTAACCACCCTTGCGGGGGAATTATCGCGATATTGCTGACGCAATTAGCCGATTAAGGGTATGATAGACAGTAGCTCATGGGGACAGTGAAGAGAGTTTTGATGATGCCAGATATTTTTATTTCTTATTCGCGCAAAGATAAAGCCTTCGTCCGCCGCCTCCACGCCGCTTTAGCCGCGCGCGGCTTCGATATTTGGGTTGATTTTGAAGATATCCCCCTCACGGCAGATTGGTGGAAAGAGATACAGCAGGGCATTGAGAGCAGCAACGCTTTTGTCTTCATCATTAGCCCAGACTCGGTCGTTTCGCCCTACACCCGCGACGAAATTCAGTACGCTGTCGAACTGAACAAGCACTTTGTGCCTGTGCTTTATCGCCCCTATGAAGGGCAAGTTGACCCGAACGATGTGCATCCATCAATCGGTTTGTATAACTGGGTATTCTTCCGTGAAGAAGACGATTTTGAAACTAGCTTGCAGGCGCTCATCGATGCTGTCACGACGGATTTAGATTATTTGCGCACCCATACCCGTTTGCTGGTTCGGGCGCGTGAATGGGAAGAGCGTGCCCGCGAAAATAGTTTACTGCTCGATGGCATCGAAATTTATGAGGCCGAAAAATGGCTAGAGGCAGCGCAAAATAAACAGCCAGAGCCGACGCCGCTCCATATCGAGTATATCCACGCCAGCCGCGCCTATGAACGGGCGATGCGCCGCCGCTGGATTATCGGCACTAGCATTACTTTGGTGGTCTTGGGGTTGGCCGTGCTGTCCTTTTGGCTCTTCACACAGGCCAATAACAACTTGCAACTGGCCAATGTTCGCGGCACACAAGTCGCCCAGCAAGCCGCCACCGCCGAAAGTGCCCTAGAGTTAGCGCTCATTCGCGGTACAGAGGTCGCCCAACAAGCCCTCATCAGCGAGGTGAACCTGCGTGAGGCACAAAACGCACAGGCTCTACTAGCCGCCAGCCAATCCGGCGAGATGCTCTCCGCTGGGCAGGATGAGCTGGCGCTTTTATTGGCATTAGAAGCCTTTGAGAACTATCCCGAAGTGTATCGTGTCGAGGCGCAGCAAGCCCTCTTGAACGCGCTCAATCGCAACACGCATACGATCGCCACGCTCACCGCTGATGAGCCGCCGGGCGGGGCGCGCTGGAATAATAACGGCAACCGCTTGCTGGTTTGGGCGGGGACAGAAGCCGTCATTTACGATGTGAATGGCGCAGAGCCTATTCAGCTACCCCATAATGGCGATGTCTTGGGTGGTATCTGGTCGCCTGATGGGACACGACTGTTAACATGGGCAACTGACCACTTCGCCTATTACTGGGCAGCGGATGGCACACTGCTCACCGATTTGAAGCATGAAGCCACCATTGACGGGGCGGCATGGTCGCCCGATGGCGCACATTTCGTCACGTGGTCACGTGATAGCAGCGCCACAATTTGGGATGCTGATGGGGGCTTTGTCGCCGAACTGCTGCATAACGATTGGGTACGGGGCGCGGCATGGTCAGCAGACGGCCAAACTTTGCTCACTTGGTCTTTAGATGGGCGCGCGCGCCTGTGGGATGTGACAGGCCGCCGCTTACAAACGCTCTTCCACGATGCGCCCGTTTTGGGGGCGGCATGGTCGCCCGATGGCGCGCATATCTTCACATGGAGCAACGCCCCGACGCGCTGTCAAGAGAATTGCACCAATGTCCTCAATATCTGGCAGAGCAACGGGCAACTCGCCATATCGCTGGCCTACGATCAGCCTATCGCTGGCGCGGCGTGGTCGCCCGATGGCGCGCAAGTGCTGGTGTGGTCTGGTCATGACCTGCAAATTCGGGGGCTAGATGGCGCAGTGGGCGCAGAACTCGCCCTAGATGCGGATGTTAGCGGCGCGCGCTGGTTGGCCGATGGCACTATCATCAGCTGGGGGTTGGATAATGTGCTGTTGCGCTGGGAGCTGGCTATCGGCGAAATTTGGCGCTTAGAGCTGCCCGCCCGCATTGCCGCTGTCATCCCCGACGCTGACAGTGAGATGTTACTGGTGCGCGCTGGCGAACAGGCCGTTATCGTCGCCACTAGCAGCGGCACGCCATGGAGCATGTTGCCCCACGATCGGACGTTACAGGGCGCGGGCTGGAGCGCCGATAGCGCGTATATCTACACCCGCACCAGTGGCCGCACATTGCGCATTTGGGACACAGTGAACCCCGTGCAGACGGTTTTGCCCTTGCGCAGCATCCCCCAGCAGGCGCTATGGTCGCCCGATGGCGCTTTTGCATTGACGCTCTCGCGGGCGGGCGTCCTAGCATTATGGTCGTTGGATGGCGAACTGGTCTTTGATTTACCCCTGTCGCAGGTGATTGGCGTGCGCTGGCACGAAACTGACAACCGATTTTTAACGTGGTCATTGGATGGCGAAATACAAATTTACGATACTGAAGGCAGCTTGCTGTTCGATGTTGCCGTCCCGCTACCGCCAGAAAATGTAACATGGTCACCAGATAGCGCCTATCTTCTGGCCTATGGCGACCAACAGGCTTGGGTGTGGCGCGTCGCTGATGGGGTGTTGAGTGCTGATGTGCAGCATGATGACGCAGTCAACGGCGCAGTGTGGTCGCCCGATGGCACGACTGTTTTGTCGTGGTCAGATACTGGGGCGCTGCTGTGGGATGTGACGGGCGAGGTACAAGCCAATATGGCCGCAACAGGTTTGATATTGGGCGCGGCATGGTCGCCCGACGGCGCGAGAATACTCACATGGTCAGCCGATGGTGCTCTTGCCCTCTGGGATGCGGACGGCGAGGCCGTCTATACTGCCATGCGTCAAGCCCCCATCACTGGCGCGGCATGGTCGCCCGATAGCGCCTCTGTACTGCTGTGGGCTGGTCAGGGCGCGGCTTTACTCAATGCAGATGGCGAGAC
>WGEI01000069.1 GCA_015492875.1 Anaerolineae bacterium
GCACAACCGTCGCGCATGATTTAATTCGTGGCGAGATTGAATTTGAAAACGCCATTCAACAGGACGCTGTCATTCTTAAGGCAGATGGCTTCCCCACATATCACCTAGCACATGTCATTGACGACCACTTCATGGAAATTTCGCATGTGACCCGCGCTAACGAGTGGGTGCCTTCATTGCCATTACATATTCAACTATGGAAAGCGTTCGGTTGGGAAATCCCCCATTATGCTCATTTGCCCGTATTGCTAAATCCCAACGGTAAGGGAAAGATGAGCAAGCGCTATGAAAGCTTTGACCAAAATGGCAAACGTGTGTTGGTATTAGCCCGTGAATATCGTGAGGCAGGTTATTTACCCGATGCACTCTTGAACTTCCTCACCAATATTGGGTGGAATTTCGGTGATGAGCGCGAAGTGTTCACAATGGAAGAGGCGATTGAGCGCTTTGATATTACACAGGTCAATCCCGCAAACAGTGCCTTCCCGATTGAAAAGCTCGATTGGCTCAATGGCCTGTACATCCGCGAGAAAACTTCGGTGGAAGAGTTGGCACAGTTGCTACGTGAGCCATTAGAGGCGGCAGGCCTCGAAGTCGATATGGACTTGTTGCTGCGCGTCACGCCACTTGTACAAACACGCATCAAAACCTTGAATGAAGTCGTCAACCTAGCAGGCTTTTTCTTCCATAAGGAATTCCGCCCGCCACAGGTGGAAGATTTAATCCAGAAGAAGATGGATGCTGCCAGCACCAAAGCGGCATTAGAAGCGGCTGTAAGCCTTTTGGAGAGCTTAGAGCCATTTGACCACGAAATCCTATACGAAGCGATGAAGCAGTTGGCTAAGGAATTGGGATTGAAGAATACGCAGCTATTCGGCGCACTGCGCGTCGCCATAACGGGACAGCGCATCTCTACGCCCACATTTGAAACAATGGAGATTTTGGGCAAGGACGAGACGCTGCGCCGCATCCGCTTAGCTATCGCCATGCTGGCGGAAGAACAAACCTAATTAACATGCTCAGGCTTGACAAAACAGGCTTAACTTTCTAGAATGCGTTGAGCCTTGAGGGATAGTTTAATCGGCAAAACGACGGATTCTGGCTCCGTTGATCCTGGTTCGAGTCCAGGTCCCTCAGCTAGATAAGCCCGTGGTAACCGTTACTGCGGGCTTTTACATTATGCAAAAGTTTGATACCAAAATCCAACAATAGCAAAACGAGCTTAAGACAATATATCAATTGCAATTTGACCCCAATCAACCGTAAAATTGTAGTTAAGCTGTATCTGATAAAAAGTGGCCTTAACCGCAGCTCATTTAACACTTATACCGCGTGGTAATCAATATGGATAGTTCACAAGCCACAATTGCACAACTCGCCCTGATGCTACTGGCAGCGGTTGGGTTTGTTGCTATTTTAGTGGGGCTTATCGCCTTGCTATCAATTCTTCGGCGTGTGCGCATTATGCGTAATGAGTTGCGGCAAGACCGCCATCCACACCACCTCCCCCGCCATGCCCAACATCGGGTGAATATGTATAATGGCGCAAGGGCAACCCCGCAAAACGAGCCAGGGGCTAGGTATTATAGGCCTTCATCTAAGCAAGAGAGCGAAGTTGCCGAAGATGAACAAGTGGTCTTAGAAATTGCCCCTGATGAAGGGCCAACCCGTGCAGAGGTGAACGTACGCCGCATTATTGCTTATTTGAAGCAACAAGAAGAGGAAGCGCAAGCAGGCTAATCGCTTCACATCATAATAGGGAAATAACTATAGATGACCACAACAACGCCGCCTCCCGGCACAATGTTACCCGATGACTACGAACCTCCTTCACGGCGCAAGCGTATTCTTCTGCGGGCTTTCTCCCTGTTGGCTGTTTATGCGGCTTTGGCTTTACTGGTCTGGATACTGCTGGGCATTACCGATCAATTTCAACGAATTGTTTTGACGATTTGCGCGCCCGCCGTCATCCTCAGCTTCACGGCAGGTGTTTATATGATTGTTGTGCCAGAGCGAAAGGAAGAACAAGAGAGCTAACGTTGTTTCTGGAAGCGCATAACCAGAACAACGGGCATTTTCTTCCCCGGCAATAGCGGCTCTGCCATGGCGGTCAAGTTCAAGCCTAGTCTTTGAGCCACTTCATGATAATCACTCACTAAATGTATATAGTGCTCTACGGCATAAATTTCGCCTTCGGGGGTGGAAAAAGTGCGTTGAGCACCATTGAGTGCCATGAAGGGGTGTAAATCACTAATTAATACTTCTCCCCCGAGTTTTAACACACGGGCAATTTCATAAAAGACTGGTTGAATATTTGGCATGTGCCCCAAAGCCATACCGCATAGCACTACATCGATACTCGATGAAGCTAATGGCAAGGCCACCATCGTCGCAAGCGCGCGTTTTTTCAAATGCGCAGCCCCTAACATATGCGGGCTATTATCAATTCCAATGACGAGTTTCGCCCCCTTTTGCTGGGCGATGAGGCCATAACGCCCTGTACCGCAGGCCAAATCGAGCACTGTACGGCGGTGAAGTTGTGGGAATAATGCCACCATCGCCTCTTGCTCTAGCTCCATCAAAGGGTTATGGGCATGTGGCGGGTAGGTAGAAGCCCATTGTTCATAGGCTGAGAGGCTATCCAAAAATTTTGGACTACGACGAAACCAACGCTGCAATTTATTCTTCATGGTCATATCCTACGGCAGAGATGAGCACTAAATCTGCCCAATGGAAAAAAGCATGATCGTTAATGCTCAGGTGTAGCTGCATATTCAAGGGCAAACGCAACCACATATAGGCTAAACGCCGCCGTTCATCACGAGATGTGCGCGCGCGCAATTCGACGTACCAACGCGGTAAAGCCATGAAAACATGGGGATGATTAGCGGCAAATGCTTTCAAATGGGGATATATATTCCACAGTATCAATGAAAACAATACGAACAATGAGAGCATGCTGGCCGTCGCGCTTTCATCACTAAAGAGGACAATCAATAGGCTGACAAGGAAGAGTATAAACCAGATGAGGGTATACAGCAGAGGCAAGTAGACATTTTCCGGGTCTCCATATTTTTCGAAGCTGTGCAGTATTGGCCCTTTCCATAAGCCAGCTAAGATGAAAAAGCTGCGCAAAAGCAAAATGGTGCTGCTGAGCAAAAAAAGCCATATCAAAAACATGCCTTACCACCTCAATAATGCCCGTGGCCCTTTATACAGCGGGCAAACGCAACTTTTGCATTCATGGCGTTGCCCCTTACGATAAGCAGCCCGTAAAGCCTGAGCCGTATCACTATTGATTGCTTCCGCTAAGGGAACGGCAAGATGGCCATCACCACTATGTGCATCGCGTGGTTTAAGGCGGCCATAAGCGGGTAAAAAGTAACAGGGGCGTAAAGTGCCATCCACCTCTATAATTGTGCTGAAGTGCGGCGCATTACAGCGCGGGCGCGGAAAATCGCCATGACCAAGTAATGCCCGAAAATAATCTACCAGAATGCGCCTGAGCTTTTGAGGCGATTCTGCAATATGCCCGCTCTCAAATGCCACGGCATAATCTGTTTCTAATACCCCCAATATATGCTCTAACTCATCGACTTCTGCGGTAGTTAGCGCCAAATCTGAAGCTAGTGAGTGCGATTCACTTTCAAAGCGTGTGCCAAAAGCGAAGGGATTGCCAACATCGACGGCGAGAAAGCTGGCACGATTGACATTATATTTCAGCGCAATATCGATAATGGTTGGTATCTCTCGAAAATTCCCGCGTTGCACGGTCGTTCGGGTTATGACGGGTACGCTCAGCTGGCGTGCAGACTGTATACCAGACAAAACCAGTTCAAAGGCATCAAGGCCTCGTATCGCCGCATAGGTGGACGCTGTCCCACCATCTAGTGAAACAATGAGTTCATCTACTGTATCAATCAACTCATCGGCTTGTTTTTGTACTAACAGCCCGTTAGTTAAAAGCATCACGTAGATACCACGCTGGCGAAACAGGCGGGCAATTTGTGGCCATTGGGGATGTTGCATGGCTTCGCCACCGCTCAATAGCACCCAGCGAACCCCAAGGTCATCGCAAGCGTCAACAATTTGTTGCACGAGCGTCATGGGCATATTGCGGCGGGGATTGCGCCATATATCGCAGGACACACAACGACTGTTACAACCATCTGTGAGATAGAGAACGATAAGCGGCAAGGTATAGAGGCGATCGCCCCATAAGTTGAGTAAACTTTTTACGGGCATTGGTCAACCATTTCAATCAGCGGGCTTTTACAGTCCATTGTACCTAAATTTCTGATAGTAGGTATGATGGTCTCATTCCATGAGATAATCAGTAGAAATAAGGTTACACAACAATCGCTGGGATATGTTAAAATAGCTACCTATACAAGCTGACGAAGGTAAAGGCGCGAAGCAAAGATGGCAACCGCAGACTTAATCAAGTCCGGACAGGGTGCACGGGTAGCATTTTTGGAAGATGCTGACCCTGAAAAAATCGCCGAAACGCTGGTGGCCTTCGCCAATACTGAGGGCGGGACAATTATCATCGGTCTGAAAGAAGACGGTTCTCCCTCCAGCGCGAAGCTCGACAGTGAAACAATCGGAGCGGCACTAAAAAAAGCTGATGAGCTATACAATCCCACAGTGGCGGTGGGCACATGGGAAGAGATTAAACAAAGTGATGAAGTGACTGTTTACGCCGTCCGCATCC
>WGEI01000070.1 GCA_015492875.1 Anaerolineae bacterium
CAGATATAGGTATTATCAATAGGTAAGGTTTTACACATGGCAGGATATACAGACACCGCAACACCACCAGAGTCCCTTGCACCTACAACCGCAACATCATTGCCCCGCCCATCTTTGCATCGACCGGGTCGGCTGCGTGAACTTTTGGAATTAGCGGTGTTTGTTATAGCTGTTTATGCCCTAGTAGAGCTTGCTATCCCGCGCTTTATGGTTGATGGGCGTAGTATGCAACCGACATTCCACGATGGGGAACGGCTCATTGTCAGTCGTATCAATTATCTTTTTGGCACACCGCAACGCGGCGATATCATCGTTTTTAATTCCCCCAGCAACCCGCGGGGAGAACCGCTTATCAAGCGGGTTATCGGCACGCCGGGGGATACGGTAGAATTTCGGGATGCTCAGGTCTATTTGAATGGTCAGCTACTTGATGAGCCGTATATCAACGAGCCTTGCCGTCCCAATATGTGCCAAGATGCTATTTATGAGCTTGGGGCAGATGAATATTTTGTCATGGGAGATAATCGCAATCATAGCAACGATTCTCGCCGCTTTGGTCCTGTTCCCTTTGATAACATTATCGGCGATGTGTTAATTCGCTATTGGCCACCGTCTGATTGGGGGATTGTCTCGCGTATAGGCTACCCCGGAGAATAAACGGTGCGTTTTGCCGTTTGGAGGAAACACTTGAACGAGATGAAATTCTTATGCCCACGTTGTGGTATCGGCTATTGCCATCCACACAGTGGTATTTTTGCCGATATGGTTGGTAATCGCCTAATTCGTGCTGATGTTACCATATATACTTGTGACATTTGCAGCTATAGCGAGTACGATATATTAGCAATGGCGCGTTTGCGGCAATTGCTCGGTATAGAGAATGAAGAGGCGCTATGCCCGTCTTCTACCATTGCTGGTAATATACCCGATGCAGACACAACAAGGAGACCAAAATTATGAGTGTCGATTTGAGAAGTTATGTTTTTCTAGATAGCCTTCAACCCCAGCATGCCGCCTTTCTTGGTACAGTTGCGCGGGGCTTTTTGCCCTTGCCGGGCGATGCCTCTTTATGGATTGAAATTTCCCCCGGTATCGAAATTAATCGCATTACGGACGTGGCCTTAAAAGCAACTGGCGTGCGCCCCGGTTTGCAAATTGTTGAACGCTTATATGGCCTTTTGGAAGTGCACTCCAGCAGTCAAGCAGAAACCCGCGCCGCTGGGGCTGCTATTCTAGAAGCGCTGGGCGTCGTTGAAGAAGAGCGCATGAAACCGCGTATTATCTCTAGCCAGATTATCCGCAATATCGACCCGCACCAAACGCAGCTCATCAATCGTATGCGCCATGGCCATATGATTCTTGCTGGACAAACGCTATATGTTCTAGAAGTTCAGCCCGCTGCATATGCCGCCCTCGCCGCTAACGAAGCCGAAAAAGCTGCCGAGATTAATATCCTCGAAGTGCGCGCTTTTGGCAGTTTTGGCCGTGTTTATCTTGGTGGGGAAGAGCGCGATATTATGGCAGGTTATGGCGCCGCCCTCTCCGCCATTGAAAGCGTCACCGGCCGTCAGGATTTCGATGGGAAGAGTGAATAAATGTTTATCGGTCAAGTTACGGGAACGGTTGTTGCCACTCGCAAAACCACCAATATGGACGGCCTGCCCCTGCGTATCGTGCGCCGCTTGACCGCTTCTGCCGAGCCTACAGAGACGTTTGTCGTGGCCGTTGATGTTGTTAGCGCAGATGTTGGCGAGTATGTCTTGGTGGCTAGTGGCAGCGCCTCTCGCAATACCCACCTAACCGATAAACGACCCTGTGACGCCATCATCATGGCGATTGTAGATACTTGGCAGATACAAGGCGAAACCATCTACCAAAAGCAGGGATAAGCATCCCCAGTTCCATAATAATAAGATAGTGACCGGCCTTGTAACTGAGGCCGGTTTTAGCTTATCTTAAGAAGAATAATAGTATATTTGGGTAGTATTTAGCGGATATAAATCTATGTTCATTAACTTTTGGGGAAATTATACCCTTAAATGGCGCTGTGCAGTTTGCCTTTCAATGTTAAAATAATCTTGGTGTGCGCTAGGAGGTTTCGGGTATATGAGTAATCGTATTCTTGTTGTAGAAGATAATCGCGACAATATGACTTTGATTGTGGACGTTTTGCAATCATTGGATTATGAGGTTTTGCAAGCGACTGATGGCGAAAAAGGGATTGCCTTAGCTCACCAAGCTATGCCCGACCTCATTTTAATGGACCTTTCTTTGCCG
>WGEI01000071.1 GCA_015492875.1 Anaerolineae bacterium
CGGGTTGTTAGGCCCAACGGTAGCCCCAATTTACCAGCCGAATGGTCACAGCAAAAGCGAGTGGTTCACTGTGACCATTACAGTTAAACGTAAACAGTTGTTGAGCGTTATTCGCCACTTGCGTGAGATTGGTGGCGTGCAAAGTGTGGTCACACCTGTGCGCTATCTGTTCCTAGATGATTCACCAACCTATTCGCGCTTACGGCAACAACTTGGGCTTTAAGCAAGTTCGGCGGCGGCTTCATCTAAGACCGTATCAATGAGGCTGCGGTGCTGTTGGCTTTCTGCACCCATTTCTACAGACATTGCCAACCCCAAGAGGCTGATTGTTGGTGGGAAGCGTTTGCTATCGGCGAGGTTCATCGTTAAGAATGGGCAACAGAACAAGGCCGCTTTGAGATAGGCGCGCCAATCAGTTCGTAGCCAATTGTGCATTTTTAGATGTTTGAGCAAAGGTTTTAGCACATATTGCACTTTGCTTTGTAGGAACATATGGCGCACTGGCGGTAAATCATATCTATAATCGATATGCCAAGTATTCCCCTCTATGCGCAGCGCAATCGGCGTAACTTGCTGTTTTTCTTGCGGATAGTACATCCACATAGCAAACACATTGTGAAATAGCGGTTTGACGAGGTCTAATAGCGGATGATGGCGGCCAGCAAAGGCTGGGTCAAAATACAGCATCGCTGGAGGTGTTGTGTTTTGGAAGAAGACATTGCCGTTATGGGCATCGCCATGCCCGATGATTGAAGCGCCTTCTTGATATGGATGAAGCAGTTTTTCTGCACGGGCGATGATGTCATCAAGCGTTTCGGTATAATACTGGCCATTGATAACCCAATGCGCTTGGCGAACCTCTGCCATAGAAGTGCTTTGGTTCGGTAAATTGATGATTGTATCTCGGCTGTAGAAACGTTCAAGCCGCCCACCAACAATGCGGTGATAGAAAAGCTGGTGAATGGGCGCTTGCTGTGCTTCATCGGCGGTCTGCCATTCTAGGCTTTGTTGATAGAGCTGCCACAGGTTTTTATCCGCAAGATTCTGCGCTTCGGCGAGGGCTGCCTCGTCGCTATGATTAAGGCCTGTTTCTATAGACCATGCTAAATCAAATACTGATGGCGAATCGATGAGTTCGTAGACGAGAAATTGCTTGCCCGTTTCGGTTGAGCTGAATATGGGGCGGATGACGGGATAGCCAGTCTTCGCCAATAACTCGGCATTATAGTATTCGCCGATAATCGTATCGGATTCAGTGTGGGTTTTGAAGAAATATCGTCGCCCATCGCGCAAGGTCATGAAGCCATTGAATGAGTTCAGGGAAATAGCCTGCGGGCGCAGTTCAATGGCGACTACGTCAAAAGCGAAATTGTCACGGATGAAGGACAGAAGTAGCGCTTCTGCGCCACTTCTATCCGTGAACTGCATTTGTTGAATTTGTTGCAGTATGTCGTCGCTCATAAGCCTAGTATTTCGTTGCGTTTACGGATAGCCATGGCATGGGCGGGAAACCCTTCATAATCGGCGAGTTTGGCAGTGATGGCTTGAAGTTGCGCATAGCCTTCCCGAGAGAGATAGCCGATACCGCTACGCTTGAGGAAATCCCAGACGCTTACGGATGAGAACGTACGGGCAAAGCCACCTGTTGGCAGGATGGCGTTTAGGCCAAGGCAATAGTTTGCCGTTGGAATAGGCGTCATATGGCCGAGCAGAATTTCGCCAGCGTTTTTGATTTTATTGAGGGCGATAAATGGCTCTTGTACGAGCACTTCTAGATGTTCTGGCGCGTATTCATTGACGAAAGCGATTGATTCTTCCAAGCTTTCAGTGAGGATGATGCCGCCATAGTTGCTGAGCACGGTGTTAATGAAATCAGCGCGCCATTGTGGTAATTCGGCGATGTAGTCTGGCAATATCGCCCGCACACGCTCTGCCACTTCGCGGCTGTGGGTGATGAGAAGCGCGGCAGAATCGGGGCCATGTTCAGCTTCGACGAGTAAGTCAAGTGCGGCAAGGCGTGGGTCAATGTGTTCATCGGTCAGGATGATGGATTCACTGGGGCCGGCGGGTAGGCCAACATCGACCGTGCCATAGAGGAGGCGTTTGGCGGCTGAGACATAGCTGCTGCCCGGCCCGATAATTTTATCTACTTTTGGGATGCTCTCTGTGCCATAGGCGAGTGCAGCAACGGCTTGCATACCGCCGACAACGTAAACCTCATCGATACCACAGACTTCTGCGGCGACGAGAGAAGCAGCATCGGCTTTGCCTTCTGGCGTGGGCGGAGTGACGACAACAACACGCGGAACGCCGGCGACTTTGGCCGGTACAGCCAGCATAAGCATCACTGAAGGGAATGCACCTTTACCACGTGGGACATATAGGCCAACGCTAGCAACAGGGGTGACTTTTTCGCCAGCCATAATGCCGGGTCGTACTTCGGTGAACCACATGGGTTCGGGCATTTGCTCTTCATGAAAGCGGTGAATGTTGCTGTATGCTGCTTCAATCGCTTCGATAACTTCTGGCTCTAGCGTTTTGCGGGCGTTGGCAAAATCCTCGTCAGACGCACGTAGCATGGGCGCTTCGAACTCTGGCGCATCGAAACGGCGAGTGTAATCGACGACGGCGGTATCGCCTTCAGTGCGGATGCGCGCGGCGACTTCCTGCGCTAGTGGCAACAGGTCGCTAATGTCCTTTTCGGCGCGGCGAAGAATGCGGGCGCGTTCTTCGGTCGAGATTTTATTTAGTTCCCAGAATTGAATCATGGCTATCGCTCTCCCATACATATAACAAAAAGGCGTGAGGTTTGGTGTGCCCCACGCCGCTTATAAGCAATCTGTTGAACGGTGTGCCGCTTGAATTAATCAATGACTTCTGAGCGGCGGCGCGTCCCATCCCAGCGGATGTCGGGCACAAGAATATCTTCGCGTGTCAGAATGCGCTCACGATGCGGAATGAGGTCATTGATCATAATCCGCATTTCGGCGCGCACGTCATGGGTGGGTTTGTACCCTAAGTCAATGAGATGCTGGCGGTCGGGATTATAGTAATGTTCATCGAGTTCATCGCGCGGGTTATCATAGCGATGAATATCGACATCGAGGCCACATTCTTCGCCAACTTCTTTCACCATCTGTGCCAGCTCGGTGACGGTGTAAGTTTCTTCGAACTGGTTGAAAACACGGTATTCGCCAGCATCTGCTGGATTTTCTAAAGCGATTGTGAGGCATTGCATGGAATCGCGCAGGGGCAAGAAACCACGTTTTTGCTTGCCAACACCATAGACTGTGAGCGGATGACCGATGACAGCTTGGCACACGAAGCGATTGATAGCTGTGCCAAACGCTTGGTCAAAGTCTAGGCGGCTACGCAGGCGCGGGTCTTCGCCCATTTCGTCAATCCGCGTACCAAAGACGACGCCTTGCATAATGTCGGTGGCGCGCAAGCCCCAGATTTTGCAGGCGAACATGATATTATTGGAGTCGTGCACTTTGCTCCAATGGTAGAAACTGCCTGCTTGCCGTGGGAATGGCAGGCGGTCTTTGCGACCACGAAACTCGATTTCGAAGAAGCCTTCGGGAATATCGACATTCGGCGTGCCATATTCGCCCATTGTGCCGAGTTTAACTAGGTGTGCATTGGGGCAAACTTCTTTCATCGCCCAAATAACGTTCAGATTACCGATGACATTGTTTTGCTGGGTGAAAACGCAATGTGCTTGGTCAATCATGGAGTACGGCGCAGAGGGCATTTCGCCGAAGTGCACGATAGCTTCTGGTTGGAAATCTTGGAAAAAGCGCTTGACGAATGCATAGTCAAGTAGGTCGCCTTCACGGAATTCTATTTTTTTGCCAAAATTTTCTTCAAAAGCTCTTA
>WGEI01000072.1 GCA_015492875.1 Anaerolineae bacterium
GCTTCGGCGGGGCGGGGCGAGAAGTGAATTTCAGCGAGCACATCGCTCTCATCGGGTAAATAGGCCTGACAGCGCGTGCATTCCACCACTTCGGCGGGGTTGCTATGGCCACAGTAAATGCAGCGTTTGTGTTCAAGCACTTCATTCATGGGATGGCTGTCCACGATTGCTCAGTTAAGTTTGTTATACCCGTCTTTGCTATTTAATGCGGATGATTTTCGTTAGAGTGTCCAAACTTTGTCACAGTAGCTAGGGGATCAATATGCGGATGTCTTTGTTGCTTATCCTCAATACTTTTTCATATCTATTGAGGTTTTGCAATAATTTATCTTTAGAACAAAATCTTGTATTCAAGCGCGTTTTATCTAATATCTTTTTTATGTCTAATTGCTATGATGCTGACGAGTATGGATATTACGGAGGGAATAAATGGCGGAGCAATATACCTTCCAGACGGAAGTTCAACAGGTTTTAGATATTCTTATTCACTCACTTTATACCGAGCGTGATATATTCCTGCGGGAGCTAATCTCCAACGCTTCCGATGCGCTGAATCGCCTGCAATTTGAGATGCTGACTAATCACGATGTGCTTGACCCCGATGCCGAGCTGCGTATTGACATCCGCGTTGATGAAGCGGCGGGCACATTGACCGTGAGCGATAGCGGCGTTGGCATGACGCGCGAAGAGATGATCGAAAATTTGGGCACAATTGCTCATAGTGGCGCGCGCGCCTTTTTAGAAGCAGTCAAAGAGGCGCAAGATAAGGGCGTGGCGCAAGATGTTATTGGTCAATTTGGTGTCGGCTTTTACGCTGTCTTCATGGTAGCCGACCGCGTCCGTGTGGTATCGCGCTCATTCCGTAAAGATGCCGAAGCCGTTGCGTGGGAATCTGATGGTGGCACAACCTATACCATTGAACCAGCAGAGCGTGAACATCGTGGTACAGACATCATCATCCATTTGAAAGACGATGCCAAAGAGTACCTACAAACTCACCGCCTGCGCGAGGTCATCCGCCGCCACTCCGACTATATCAGTTTCCCCATTTATGTGGGCGATGATGAAGAACCCACCAACCGCCGTCAGGCATTGTGGCGGCAAGCGCCTTCCGAAGTGGAAGAAAAGCAATACCAAGACTTCTACCGCATGATGACAATGGACTTTGAGGGGCCATACCACACCATTCACATGCGCGCCGATGTGCCCTTGCAATTCTACGCCTTACTTTTCATCCCCTCATCGCCAGAGCCGAACATCTTCAGCCCGCGCAAAGAACCGGGTCTTATGCTCTATGCGCGCAAGGTGCTCATTCAGGAATATAGCCGCGACCTGTTGCCCGAATATCTCTCGTGGGTGCAGGGCGTCGTCGACAGTGAAGATATTCCGCTCAATGTCAGCCGTGAGAGCGTGCAGGCCAATCGCATCATCGCTAAGCTACGCCAGACCTTGAAGAACAAAGTGCTGAGCGAATTGAAGCGCTTGGCGAAAAACGAGCGCGAAACCTACCTGAAAATTTACCAGCAATTCCATCGCTATCTCAAGCAAGGTTTAGTTGCCGCGCCAGAAGACCACAGTGATTTGCAGGAACTATTGCTCTTCACCAGCTCTAGAAGCGAGGACGAACAGGATTATGTGACCTTAGCCGAATATGTTGACCGCATGGTGCAAGGGCAAGAGGATATTTATTATCTCATCGCCGATGACGCCGCCTCTGCCGCTCGTAGCCCGCATTTAGAGGCCTTCCGCCGTCGTGGTATTGAAGTGCTATTCTTTACCGACCCCATCGACAGCATCATACCAGTACAGTTGTCAGAGTATCATGGCCATAAATTGCGCGCCGCAGATGAGGCCGATATTGACCTGAGCGAAATAGGCGAGCAACAACAAGAGGAAGAGACCGCTGCTGAGTCGTTAGCAGATGATGCTTTTGAACAGGTTCGTGCCCGCTTCGAATCCGTTCTCGGCGAGCGGGTGAAGGGCGTGAAAGCCAGCAAAACGCTTGTGGGTAGTCCTGCCCGTTTGGTCAATGAAGACGGCGCACAAGGGCAGATGTTCCGCCTGAATCGCCTGTTAAACCGCGACTATGAACTGCCTGTCAAAACGCTAGAGCTAAACCCGCGCCATCCCCTTCTGCACAATTTGAGCGCCCGCATCGCTCAAGGCGATGATGCGCTTGTTGATGCGGTCATCGAGCAGATTTTTGAGACGGCGCTGCTCCAAGATGGCATTCATCCTGACCCCGCTTCTATGGCAGAGCGCCTGACCATGCTCATGGAGGCGGCTACCCGTAACGCTCAGGAACATTCAGAGGCGGCAGAGACGCACTAACGACGTGTTACCGTAGGCCTGTGACCAAGCGCGCCTGCGCACAGCCAGCCAGCTAACTCATTATCTCTCGCACATTCAATCACGCCGTCGGATGCTTTTACCGTTCGGCGGCGTATTTTATTCCCCTAGAACTATTCATGGGGTAATGTACCTGCCCCCAAACCTCTGAAAATCCTGTTACGGGTGTCATCAAGTATGGTGGCAGGGTGGGCTACCACTTCAACCGCAAACGGTACTCTACCATTCATGGCCGCCACTTGTCGCCATCTATGAGGGATGTTATCCTGTTGTATGTTGTTTTGCAGGGGATGAATTGGATTTGAAGAATGCTATGACTGCTCCCAATGTATTGCTCATCATCTTAGATACCCAACGCCGCGACCGCCTGTCTGTTTATGGCCACCAGCGCGATACCTCGCCCGCACTGGCCGATTTCGCCGCCCGCGCCACTATTTTCGAGCGCGCCATTTCGCCCGCCCAGTGGACTGTGCCCGCCCACGCTTCACTCTTTACCGGGCTTTATCCCAGCACACACGGCCTCACCCAAGCCAATGGCCGTTTAACAGATGATTTGCCCACGTTAGCGGAAATTTTGCGCCGTCATCACTATCACACTGTTGGCTTTTGCAATAACCCGCTTGTTGGTGTGCTAGATAATGGCTTGCAACGTGGTTTTAACGAATTTTATAACTATGCTGGCGCTGCGCCTAATCGCCCCGTTGATATTGCCCGCAGCCGCGCCCGCCGTGCTGTGGCCATGCGTTGGCGGCGGTTTGCCCATCGGGTGAGCCAGCGCTTCGCCCATTCTGATGCCCTATTCCGCCTCTCGCTCATGCCCGCGCTGGTGGAAATCTGGACGCGCCTCATCAACTACAAGGGCAACACCGCCCGCTCTATAGATGACCTCA
>WGEI01000073.1 GCA_015492875.1 Anaerolineae bacterium
AAAGCGCACCTGAGCGCATCTTATTGATTCTCGCTGCCCTTGTTTATCTCTACTTCCTCATCAACCTGTTTCTGTTCTTGCGCAAGCTGGAAACATTCACTGCCAACCAACCGCAAGAGCCGCCTGAAGAGTGAATGGCATATCCTTAGTGAGCCGCGCATACCATCGACCAGCTCTACTGGCATTTAGGCAACCTCGCCCTCAGCGAAGACATGGCCTCTTGGCTCACCGACCAAGAGCAGGCCGACCTCGCTTACTACCAGCACCTGCTGTATCAGGCCAAACGCAACGGCGACGCCCCCGCCCTCATCAACATCGCCCAACAAGCCAGCGCTTACTTGGCCAACGTCAACGCTAACATCCACCAGCACCAGCAGCAACAAGCTGCCGCCACACTGCTGGGCAACATTGTCAAGGGCATCATCAACTTTGTTGGCGGGATGGTGGAAGGTATTGGTAAACTATTCAACAGAGGCAAAAAAGAAAACACTGCCCCAACGCTGAGCGACAAACGCGAGGCCATAGCAGCCTCTGATATAACCATACCCACCGGCGGCTTCGGCGGGTTCAGTAAGTTCGGCCCAATCCAATTCGCAGGCAACCGCTTCGATGAGGCCAACGGCGTTTATAGGCCGGTGGAGCAGGATGGTGGGGATGATGAACCGACACCAACACCCGCGCCGACATTGCCGCCATTACAGTCTGCGCCTACGCCTTCATTTTGGGAGGGGATACTCCAATATATGCATCAATTTGCAAATTACTGGAGAGGAACAGCTATTGTTACACCAACGCCTACTATATTGTATTTTGGCGGAAGTGCTGGTGGGCCTAATGCTGATACGAATCACATGCTATATGGTAACACTTCAGAACCATTTATTATTGGTCAAGCTCCTTTTTTAGCTAATGCTGCCGATATTTTAGTTCCATACCCTGGTACGCCGAATATAGGACCAAATGGTGAAATTGGTAAAGAGCTTCAAGCCCTAAATGGAGCGTCATTATTATCTTCAGGGGATAATGTAATAGTTCTGGGATACAGTGCAGGCGCAGATGCTGCTCTAATTTTTTCTTATAGATATATAGAACAATTTAATATCATAGGAGTAGGGTTACTTGGTGGTAGTTTTGATGGAAATATAAATAACAATTTCGATGGATTAATCAAGTTAGACCAAATCACAATGAATGGAAATGTACAATGGCAAGAGATGTTAGATGGTATTCTCGCCAATGAAATAAGGGTATATATACTTGATGATAATGTGCCTGCGCCAAATCTTCACTCCTATTTCATAACTCAACAATATAATCCTAATTTTTGTTACGATGCACAACTTACATTAAACCATTTTGGAGATATAAATGAAGGTGTCAACCACACCAATAGAAACCCGAATATCCCCATTAATGCCTTAAATTTCATACAAAATGGCGATAGGTCTTCATGCCAATAAGCAAGAAACAAACAGGAGTCACAATGATCGTTAAATCAATCTTACTATCTTTTCTTCATTTAATGCTAGCTGTAGTTACTTTTACTAATGCGGACACCTTTACTAAAGCCACACCTGATTTGCCCTATTATTGTGCGCTCACTTTTAGCGACTTTGCTTATAATGGCCCAAGAGACTTTAGTGAGCCGCTTATGTTGCCACAATATCCATGGGAGAAAGAGCCTGCTCTTGCTGCATTCCTTAATGAGAATCATTATGAGTTAATTGAGATAGGCGCTGTTCACCAAGTGAATGACTATGCTGTATTATGGCTTCGCGCAAAGCAAAATCAGAAGACTATTTGGCTCGCTTTTTCTCCTGAAACCGGCCAAATACGCGTTTATGATGGCACACTCTTTATTGAAGATCAAGAAATGTTTGTTTCTTCAATCTATATTAGTAGCTATGGCGATATATGGGGATTACTTCAGCGCGTTTATCCATTATCAGCAAGCCACTATCCACTTTTAGCCAAGCTCAATTTGGAAACTCGTCAGTTCATCCTCCCGCCTGATAGCCCCATGAGTACAAGTTCAACCTCTAGCACAATTGTATTTGATGGTGATATATTTTGGCTATTTATAGAAAAAGACGGCATTTTCCGTTATATACCACAGCAAAGCCGCTTAATTGAAATCATTGACATGCCTAGCTTAGATAGGGTTCTATATACGGCTGTTGGAATTGATGGAAGCATTTACTACCAAACCGCTTTACAGCAACCTCCTATTTATCATCTAAATGAAGAAAGCATCTTTCGCTATGACTCACAAACAGATACCGTCCACGCTATAGGCTCACCAGAAGAGATATGGCCGCTTAATCGAGGACTATTTGTTGATAACAGTGGCAGACTATGGATAGGTTCAATAGGCTATTGGACACCTGAAGGAAATTGGCACTTATTATACACATCGGTTGAAGATTACAACAATCTACCCATTCAGTATCATTGGGCAAGCCCAGAACCAGTTTTTGAAAGCTCAGACGGCAAGCTCTGGTTCAGCAATTTTTGGGATGGTGGCTATAACTTTCAAGGCACAGCATGGTATAACCCGGAAACAGGTGAGGGCTGTATGTTTACCAATAGCGCTTCTACCTTACAGGAAGATTCTCAACAGCGCATTTGGATGGTTACACAAGGTGAATTATATCGTGCCCGATTAAGTGATTTATAATATACTCTCATCAATTAGCCTATTCATTTTATCCTAACGCAGCTATAAACACTGCCCCCACGCTGAGCGATAAACGCGAGGCCATAGCAGCCTCTGATATAACCATCCCAACCGGCGGCTTCGGCGGCGGTGGTAAATTCGGCCCAATCCAATTCGCAGGCAACCTGTTCGACGAGGCCAGCGGGGTTTATAGGCCGATGGAGCAGGA
>WGEI01000074.1 GCA_015492875.1 Anaerolineae bacterium
GCCTCTACATCTTCATAATTCTCATCATCGATGAAGAAATCATCATCTTCTGGCAAAGCTGGCTGTACATCATCATAGGCGGGGAAAGCTTGGGTATCGCCCGCACCATATTGGCGCAATTGAAGTAGTTCGTATAAATAGCCACCAGTGCTAACAAAATCGCCCGCCTGAGTGAGCGCCACAACCAGTTTATTGGCGGCTTCTCGGTTACCCTGCTCGCTCGCCCATGCTGCTAAACGCAAGAAGGTATCCATTTCAACGGCTAACCGCTGATGGGCATCGAGCGTATCCGCACTATAGCGCTCGGCATAGGCGAGAACAGCATCGCGCACTTTCTCGCGCAAAGCGTCGAGTTTTTCGGATTGGCGCAGGCGGTCATGGGCGAACTCGTACACCACACTATGGAGATGATAATAGGGTATCTCATAGCGTTGGTAACGCTCGACCAAATGTAATTGAGTCAAAACATCAAGCGCTTGTGCTGCACTTTGCTCTGGCACATTGCTAATCATACTCAACAATTGAGCAGAGGTTTGACCGCCAAAGATAGCGCCCATCATGAGCACAATCCCCTGTAAAGCCCCGGTGAGCGCCATAAAGCTAGCGGTAATGGCGGCTTCTTCCGGCGTTTTACCGCTTTGCACGAGTTGCTGCAAAATTTTGAAGTATTCGCTGGCGCTCTTTTTACTGGCCACCATAGCGCGGGCAGCAATCACAATAGGCAATGGGCGATATTGCAACAGCTTGACAATACCATAAATATCAATATCAGAGCTATTGTCTTTAATGGCGGCCTTCTGTTTGAAGAGCACTACAGCATCGGTATCAACAAGCGCCCCCACCTCTACCGCTTGCCAAGCTCCTTCGGCGGGTGCTTCCTCATCCTGCACCAATAGCACAGGTAAATTGCCAGCAATTTTCACAATGAACTCATTGGCAACCTGCTCGTCTAATAGGCCATCAAGCACGATAAAGGGGCGGTGTTCGGCAATAGTTGCGGCGGCAGCGCCAACCATACCTGCGGGCACTTCGCTACTGGTGATTTCGCCAATTTGATAAGCGCGCCCAATGCGTATAACCAGTTCCGCCATGGTGCTGTTATCGACATTGAGCCACAAAACACCCCCTGGTTGCCCGGTGTAGGCGTTAGCCAGCGCAGCAGCAAGCGCCGTTTTACCCGCCCCAGATTGCCCATAAAGGAAAACTGAGCGGTCATTCTTCAAATGTAAATAAACATCTTTCAAAAGGTCATCGCGCCCGACAGGCCGCCCCGGATGCATCACCGGTAATAATTTGGCATTTTGTACTGGCGCTTCTAAAGGGCTAAAGTTTACCATTGTATTTACCCATCCGGTCCCAACGTTAATAATCTTAAGCGGCTCTACTACTTTGCGAGTATAACACCGACATGGGGAACACGGCAATTGACCCCGTATAGGAAGATGGGCATCAACGATGGGTGTGAATTAAGTAATATGCGCTTCTTGGGGGGCTTTATGGGGGAGGCGGATGTAAAACGTTGTGCCTTGGTCTAGCTCACTTTGCAAACCAATCGTGCCGCCATGAAGTTCAACTATTTCACGGGATATGCTCAGGCCTAAGCCGGTACCAATTGTTTTCGAGGCATCAACACGGAAAAAGGGTTGGAAGATAAGGTCTTGCGCTTCTGGGGCGATACCGGGACCGTTATCTTGCACTTCAATCACCACTTCTTCGCTCGTATCGTCAGTATATAGCCTGACCAAAATACTCCCTTCAACGGGAGTATAGTTAATGGCGTTGGTCACTAAATTCGTAACGACCTGTATCATACGCTCGGAATCTATCGAGATAAGCACGGGATTCGGGGGAAGTTCTGTCAAAAGCGTGATGTGTTTCTTTTCGGCCTCTGGGCGCTGTACTTCCACCACGTCGCCAACCAACTCATTAATGTCGGTCACAGCTTTTTCTAGGCGAATAACGCCCCGTTCAAAGCGGGTAATATCTAACAACTGTTCCACCAAATTCTGCATACGGTTGGCGACATGTTCGATGATACGTAAATGTTCATCAAAGCGGTCGGGTTGTTTCCGTAGGAGAAATAGGCGCGTCTTCAAATTGGTGATGGGGGTGCGCAATTCATGGGAGGCATTGGCGACAAAGCGCGCTTTTTGTGCTTGTAGTGCTTTCTCTTTGCTGATGTCTCGGATGAGTGTGACAACGCCTTGCGCTTCGTTGTCTGTCCCTAACACCCGCACACTGGTTAAACTCACATCCATCAGGCTGCCATCTTTACAAGTGATGCGTGTTTCGTTTGTCCAAATCTCTGGGGTATGGAGAGATTGGTTAACAATCCGCCGCCAATAGCCACTACCTAATTCACGCTTTATGAGCACTGCCCACTCATCTAAGGTATAGCCTGTTAAATTGCGGAAAGCGGCATTGCCATATTGGGGAACACCGTTGACCGTATAAATCAGGCCATCTACCATAGAATCTAAAATAGCTTGTAACTGAGCGCTTTTTTCTGTGAGTTCGGCGGTGCGGCTCTCTACGCGCTGCTCTAGCTCTGTGGCGTATTCTTGGACGCGGTTAAAGAGGTGCGCATGGTCGATAGCCACGGCGAGCAAATCTGCGAGAATCTGTAAAATCGTGACATCTTCCTCATCAAAGGCATTCTCTTGAACGCTTTGTACATCCAACGCGCCGATGATATTTTGGCTAACTTTGAGGGGCAATGCCAACTCTGAGCGTGTATTCGGTAAATCGGGATTTTTGTAATGGACTTCATCACCGCCAACATCTTGGGCTATACGCGGTAAGCCGGTACCCGTCACAAACCCCACAATACCCGTTTGCCCGACTTTGAGGCGGTGGCGCTTAGCCAGAAGTTCCTCACGAGATGGCCCAGCAGCCGCCCGAAGAATGGCATATTCGCCCAGCTCATCAACTAAAAAAATGCCAGCATGATAAAAGCCGAAGCGGTCGCGCACCAACTCTACAGCACGATTTAAGACAATGTCTAAATCCAGCGTCGTCGAAACATCACGGGCAATTTCCGCTGCCACTTGCAACTGTATGGCACGCCGTATTGAACTATCTAATGAACGCATCGGGCGGGTGGTACGAATATCGGGACTGTTATTTTCTGACACAGAAGCAGGTTCGCTAGTAGGTGAACTAGAAGAATATGACGAGGAGCGAAAAACAGCACTAGCGAATAAACCCGCGATGAACATAAGGCACGCTAAAAACAGAGCCAGTAACAGAAACTCGCTTTGAACAGCTGGGGGAATAGCATCGTTAGCAATTAGTGTAAAACCCCGTAAGATGCCAACACCAATAAGCGTAACCACAACCCCCAATACAATCTGGTTTACTCTACGCCTATTCACTTTAGGGCGCTGCATATAACTCTCTCAAACTTTAATACTGTGGTATTACTAGATATTACAGCGCTAACTTTCTATCATTATAGGGGCAAACTGCTCAAATACAAAACTACACAAACAATAATCCTTTCTAAAATTAATCCTATTGTAGGAAAATGGGCTGTAAAAAGCAAACTTTTGCCGCCAATTCTAACCTTGCTAGCGCAACAAAGTTCAAGGGGGACTACGAAA
>WGEI01000075.1 GCA_015492875.1 Anaerolineae bacterium
ACAGGATTGCGCCCGAATATAACTTGCAAGCCAATCTGCGATTTCGGTGATAGTTGTCACGTTTGAGGGGATTGCGAACTGAGTTTTTAGCTTATCAGGGGAATCAAGATATGTCTGGTAAACAATATGGTCATTGGCGTTTGCTGATTGTAGCTTTTGGGTGATGACGGGCGCGCCTGTTCCAATTTCGGTGATGGCCAATTTGGTATTTTGCTCAGTGAGTAGAGCAACTAGTACATGCGCTAACTGTTGATCGCCTGTGCCGAAGATGTATTTGCCAGCACGGTTATGAATTTGTGTTTCGGTTTCGGCAATCATGGCCTTCGCCTCAGCTTCAGTATCAGCTTTGGCAGTGATACGAATGTCAATTTGGCCATGATGGGCGGCGAGGCCTACAGTGGGGTTGGTCTGTTGGAGGATGTCATCGCCTAATAGAGCATCTAAAGCACTTTCACCTATGCCTGCAACATGCAGAATTTTGGCGAGGATAAGGCCGAGTTGATAGCGCTTTTGTAAGAAGGGAACAACGGATTCATTGAGCAAGTATTTCATTTCTCTGGGCACACCCGGTAAGCTGATAACGAGTTTGCCATCATGCTCCACAATGAAGGCGGGTGCTGTACCGACGGGGTTATGAATAGGGATAGCATTGGCTGGCAAAAAGGCCTGACGACGGTTATTTTCTGACATTTTCACCTTAAAGCGGGCAAAACGCTTTGCAATTTCATCAAGCAAGTTTTGTTGAAAGGTGAGGTCACGATTGGTGGCAAGCGCAACACCTTGACGAGTTTTGTCGTCTACGGTTGGGCCTAATCCCCCACAGGTGATGACAATATCGGCGCGGCTTAAGGCAATGCGTATCGCATCGCTAATGCGTTGTTCATTATCGCCGACGCTAGTCATAAAAAAGAGGTTGATGCCAAGTTGGCGTAAGACGCGCGCAATATAGACAGAGTTGGTATCAGTAATTTCACCTAGCAAGATTTCTGTGCCAATACTGATAACTTCTGCATTGATATTTTCGGCCATGTGGTTGCCTGTCACTATTTAACGGAGTATACTGCGTGGCGATTTTGCGTCGCCGTAATGATTATATGTAATCTAACGGGAATTTTCAGGATTGAAGTAACTAATTTTTGTAAAATTTGAAACAACCTATTATAATCTGTGCGGCAGTTAGGTATTTTCGAAAGTTTTCAACTTATTTGTGCAAATCTCACAACGGTTTGTGCAAAATAAACCAGTAAAAACACTGCAAAAATTGATGGAGGATAGTTGTGGCAAGCGTAACCTATAAAAACGTCAATAAAAGTTTTGGAGATGTTCACGTTATTCATGACTTGAACATCGAGATAGCCGATGGTGAATTTCTCGTTTTTGTTGGGCCATCTGGCTGTGGTAAATCTACTAGCTTGCGCATGCTCGCTGGCCTGGAAGAGGTAACATCTGGCGAAATCTGGATTGGTGAGCGGATGGTGAACAATGTTGCACCAAAAGACCGCGATGTCGCTATGGTGTTCCAGAGCTATGCGTTATACCCTCATATGACTGTTTATGATAATATGGCATTTGGTCTGAAGTTACGCCGTACCCCAAAGAACATTATTGATGAACGTGTACGCGAAGCAGCCCGTAGTCTCGGCATTGAGCAGCTGCTGGATCGTAAGCCGCGCCAGCTTTCTGGTGGTCAACGCCAGCGTGTGGCGGTAGGGCGCGCTATTGTGCGTGAGCCGGCGGTTTTCTTGCTCGATGAGCCGCTTTCAAACCTTGATGCGAAACTCCGTGTAGAAGCCCGCGCATTCATCAGCAGCTTGCACCAGCGTCTTGAAACGACATTCATCTACGTGACGCATGACCAAGTCGAAGCGATGACAATGGGGACACGTATTTGTGTGTTGAACGCTGGCTACCTGCAGCAGATTGATACACCTTTTAACTTGTACCACAATCCTCGCAATGTCTTCGTAGCCGGCTTCATCGGCAGCCCCTCCATGAATTTCTTCGATGCTGAATTAAAGGAACAAGACGGCAGCTTGGTGGTAGAAACTAAGGAATTCCGCTTTGTAATTCCTGAAAATCTCGCTGAACCGTATAAGCAGCATCTTGGCAAGAAAGTTGTGCTTGGTATTCGTCCTGAAGATATTCATGATTCGCAATTCCTGCCGAGCAACATCACTCCAGCGCAAATTGAAGCGACGGTTGACATCATTGAGCAGATGGGTAATGAGGTCATTCTGTACTTAGATGCCAATGATACTTCATTCATTGCCCGCGTTGACCCGCGCACCCGTGCCCGCGTTGGCGCTGATATGCCGCTGGTTGTGAATGTTGACAACTTGCACTTGTTTGATTCGGAAACCGAGTTATCGCTAGCGTATGAATATAAACAAGAGTTGATTGCCCGTGAGCGTGGCGAGTAGTCGCTTGTAGATAGAGAGTGAAAACGCCTCACCACAGTGAGGCGTTTTCATTTGGCAGGAGGTGTTGGCTGTGTATACGGTTAACTTTGTTGCAGAACCTTGCGGAACTTATAACCGTAGACAATCATACCCTGTGGGCCTTCGGTCGTGAGTTTGCGCGTCACCATTTCAACACGATCCCCAATTTCCAGTGAGCCATCAAGGTCGGTAATTTGAGCAGTGACAATAGGCCCTTCATCTAATTTGACCAGCGCCAAAACGTAGGGGGCTTGGTCTTCAAAACCAGCAGGTGAGTCTAAAACGGTTGTATAGCTATAGACTTCACCAGTGCCGGAAAAGGTATATTGCTCTGTTGAGAGATGTACCGGATTAGATACCGCGCTCATCGATAAACTCCACGCTTAGGCAACATGACGACCAGCAGCGGGGAGTGCAGCCCGCTTTTCGCCCGTGCGGTTGTTGTTATCTTGGTTGTTGGGGCGTGCTTGTAGGCTAACTGCGCCGTTGTTATAACGCACGCCTTGTAGGCGATAACGTAAGGCTTTCATTCTCCAGTGGCGTGAAATTTGCATTGCCTTTACCCTTTCTCCACCCATCTTGAATCGCCATCATTATATGGAATTCAGCCTATCAAAAGGTATCAGGGCGCATTTGATAGCTATCAAAACCTCTCAAAAGGCCTTAGAGTTTCAGTTTGGCGACTATACGCGCAGGATATGGGTGATAGCGGTGCTTCCTAAACCGCCTAAGTTCTGAATTAGGGCTGTCGTAGCGCCCTTCACTTGGTTGGGGCCAGCTTCTCGGCGTAATTGCAGGCAAGCTTCTACTGCTTGGTAGATACCTGTGGCGCCGGCTGGATTCCCACGGCTTTTTAGGCCGCCAAAGGTGCTGATAGGAATAGTGCCGTTGAGGGAAATTGGTTGCCCTTGTTCGCTAGCAAGCGCCCAGCCCTGCCCTCTTTCTGCAAAGCCGGTGGCCTCTAAAGTTAACGCGCTGAGTATGGTGAAGGCATCGTGAACTTCGAACACGTCTACATCTGAGGCCGCTATCCCCGCTTGGCGATAGGCTTTCAATGCAGAGTCGTGGGCGGCTTGAAGGTAGAGCAAATCTTCTCTGTCTTGCAGCATGAATGCGTCCGTTGAGACGGCGCTACCCAAAATGCGGACGGGGGTGGATACCATATCTACGGCCTGTTCACTTGGGGCTAACACAAGGGCAGCGGCGCCGTCGGCGTCTGGGGCCATATCAAATAGATTGACTGGTTCGGCAACCATAGGTGCTTTAGCAAATGTGCCGGGGCGTAATGTGTTGCGATACATGGCGTATTGATTTAACTTGCCATTGGTGTGGGCATTGAGGCTAAAGCCCTCAAATGCGCTTAAGTCAACGCCATATTCATACATATATCTACGCATGAGTAAGGCGGCTAGCGCAGGTAAGGTTGCGCCGTGAATGGCCTCGTGGTCGGCATCAAGGCTCACATTACGCCCTTGCACGCGTGAACCCGCGACAGCGTCCGTGAGTTTTTCTACGCCTAACACAAGTACACGTTGTGCCATGCCAGACGCGACTGCTAGATACCCGGCACGCAACGCAGCGCCACCTGATGCGTCTGCGGCTTCAATAGTGAAGGTTTCTACCCCTCGCAAGCCGATGAAATCTGCAATGAGCGCGCCGAGATGGCTTTGGCTACTGACTGATGTACCATAAGCGTTAGCAATGTAGACAGCATCAACCTCTTGAATACCAGCGTCTGTGAATGCCTCTTGTACGGCGGCGGCGGCAAGTTCGCGCAGACTGCTATCCCAGTGTTCGCCGACTGGAATACGACCTATACCGATGATTGATACATTTTGCATGGGGTTATTCCTTCAGCTTTCCTCTGAAGCGCACGTAAGTGGCATAGTCAATTTCTGTGCGGCGGGCTATGTAATCTTGAGTCATTGGGGCTAGGCCGCGAGTTTTCATGATATTTTCCGTAACAACGATGTCAAAAGCATCTGAGCCAGCGCCACTGCCGTAGCTGACCATGAGGATACGGTCTCCGGGCTTGGCGACATCTAAAATAGCGGTTAAGCCGAGCATACATGAACCTGAATAAACGTTGCCAATCCAATTTGCTAGCAGGCCTGTTTCCATTTGCTTTGGAGTGAAGCCGAGCATTTTCCCGGCGCGGGAGGGGAATTTGACATTGGGCTGGTGAAAAACAGCATGGGTGTAGTCTTCTGGTTTTGTGCCCATTTGCTCCATGAGGGCTGATGCTGCGGAGAGCACATGGTTGAAATAGGCTGGCTCGCCGGTAAAGCGGTCTCCGTGGCTGGGGTATGGCACTTCAGCGCGGCGCCAGAAGTCTGGGGTATCCGTTACAAAGCTGAAACTCCCTTGATAGACGGCGCAAGCCTCTTCCGCTGCCCCTAGAATGAATGCTGCACCGCCGGAAGCGGCAGTGTACTCTAGGGCATCACCGGGGCGGCCTTGTGCGGTATCCATACCGATGGCCAGTGTATACCCCGCCATGCCACTACCTATGAGGCCGATTGAGGCTTGTACGGCCTCTGTACCGGCTTTGCAAGCGAATTCCCAATCTGCCGCTTGAATTGCTGGGCCAGCACCGATACTTTCTGCAACGATGGTGCTCGTTGGCTTTACGGCGTAGGGATGGCTTTCGCTACCTACCCAAACGGCACGGATATGAGCAGGGTTGATGCGCGCTCGTTTTAGGGCATTACGCGCGGCTTCGATGGACATTGTGGTGACATCTTCATCGAGGCCAGCGACGGCTTTTTCTATGATAGGAGAGCCAGTTAGCCCGTTAGTCCAAATACGAGCGATTTCGCGGCCAGGCAATCTATAGCGCGGGATATATGCGCCGTACCCCACTATGCCCACCGATTTCTCAGGCTTCATAATGGGGGGTAATTGAGATTGTATATCTAAGGTCATGAATTCTCCCCTTGAAGTTGTATGACCAATTGTTTAGCTCGTTCCAAACGGATATTACCTTCTTGAATCATGGTTTCGGCAATTTGTAGGACGTTCTCATCTTTTGCACCAGCGGCAACAGCGAGTTGACGGGCGTGCATGCGCATATGCCCTTGCTGGATGCCGTCGGTAGCAAGCGCACGGATGGCCGCAAGATTTTGCGCAAGGCCAGCAGCGGCGATAATTTCAGCAAGTTCGCGCGCGGATTTTACGCCGAGAATTTGTAGTGAGAGTTGGGCTAAGGGATGAACGCGCGTTGCACCACCCACAATACCGACAGCGAGCGGAAGTTCGATGCGCCCGCGCAGGTTACCGTCTTCGTCTTGCCACCAGTGTGTGAGGCTGGTGTATGAGCCGCCACGTGCAGCATAGGCGTGTGCACCAGCTTCGATAGCACGCCAGTCGTTTCCTGTGGCGATGATGACTGCATCAATGCCGTTCATGATACCTTTGTTGTGCGTGGCGGCTCTGTAGGGGTCTACCTCTGCGAAGATGCCAGCTTCTACTATAGAGCGAACAACTTCTTCACCAGACATGGATCTATTGGCAAGAGCTTGTGCAGGTATTACGCCTTCTGCATAGGCTTTGCGCTTATCGGTAAGATTACTCAGAATACGTAGGTTGACACGACCACCAGTTATTTTTTCTAGATAAGGTGCTATGTATTCTACGGCTGTGTTGATGGCGTTAGCTCCCATAGCATCGCGTGTATCGTATAATAGGTGAACAATGAGCATATTACCTAGTTGGGTGTTGGGGAATGGGCGTAATTCGATGTCGATAGCTCCCCCACCCCGCTTAACGATGCTGCCACCTACAGTATTGGCTTCTTTGAGTAACTGTTGTTTGTTTTTGTTGATTTGCTCGATGGCTGTGTTGAAATTAGGAATGTCGAGGATTTGGATTTGGCCAATCATGATTGGCTCATCACTACTTGTTTGGAAACCACCTCCTTCACGGAATAACCGAGCAGCATTACTTATGGCAGCAACGACTGATGGTTCTTCAATGACCATAGGTAGGAGATAGTCTTTGCTGTTGATGCGGAAGTTAGTTGCAATGGCAAAAGGCATGTTGAATAAGCCGATAGTATTTTCAATCATTTTGTCGGCTTGTTCGGGTGTGAGTCCGCCATTGGCTAATTGGTTGATTTGTTTGTGAGATAGTTTTGCCCATTCTTGGACGACTTGGGTACGTTCTTGAATGGTGCGTTTGTAGAATTTTGGTATGCGTGATGTTTTCTCGTTCATGATTTTTACCCTATCATGGTTGTTCTGTCAAAAGCTATCATGTAGCTATCATTCACTGTCGTCAGGTTGGGTTTATGGCTATACGAAGGGTTATCTTTTTACTTGGATTAAGTTTTTGGGTCATCAGCGGGTCTGTTGCTGCGCCATATGAGAATGCGGGTATAGATTCACCACGTGACGCTGGAGATGGGACACTGCGACGCATTTCTGTACCGATATTGATGTATCACTATGTGAGTGAATTACCTCCTGATGCTGATGAGATACGGATAGAGAATACTGTAGTGCCACAGTTGTTTGAGGAACATATTGCTTATCTTGCAGAAAGTGGCTATTCGGGCGTTTCACTATACGAAGTCCATGATGCGCTGATGAATGGTGCAAGATTACCAGATAAACCCGTCGTTTTAACTTTTGACGATGGTTATAGAGACCACTATGAAAACGTATTTCCGATTTTGCAGCGCTATGGATTTAGGGGAACATTTTTCATCATCACCTCACGGGCGGATAACAATGACCCTAATTATTTAAGTTGGGCACAGATTGAAGAAATGGCGGCTGCTGGGATGAGTATGGAATCCCATACTAAAAACCATTTTGATATGCGCAACCGTGATTATGATTTTCTGGTATATGAGACATTGGGCAGCATGGAGAGTTTGGCCGCCCATACCGGCCAAGAACCGCGCTTTCTGTCATATCCTGCTGGTAGGTATGATGAAAGCACTTTAGACTTTTTAGCACAAACAGGCCTATGGCGCGCAGTCACCACGCAATTTGGCAACACGTATACCAGTGATAATTACTTTGAAATGCCGCGTTTGAGAATTTCACATGATACAGGAGTAGCAGGATTAATCTATCTGTTAGAAAACGGCAATTAAAGCGAACAGCCCGCCAATATAGACGGGCTGAACAATGCCTCAAAATAGCTGTGGACTAATCAGGCAGGATTTTTGTATCCATGAAATAGTCCAACCATGTCACATAGACGAAACCAAGCGGAACGGCAGTCACCAAGAAATAGATGATGCCATACTCGGCAATTGTGACACCAGCAGGCTTTTGGACGGAAGTGAACAGCGGGAGTAAATCAAATCCCACTGTAATAATGAGATAGGCCGTACCAAAGCCCAAAACAAAGGAAATTACCCAAACAAATAAACGGCGTAGCGTCAGGGATGACATGCGTTCTGCAATCTCCTGCTAGATACCTTAACATGATATTGTTTTACCCGATTCAAGTGCAATATGCAAGCATAGTTTTGTCAGTGGGTAGGGGAATAAATTTATACGTTGTTAAACTTTTTGAATATTGCTAAACTTCTCACAAGTAGAATTGCAGCCGAGAGATACGGCAAAACTGATGTGCTGGAGCAAAACACTTCTCCATTATACATGCGTTAAGAGAGCAAAGGATGTAAGCTCGTGGCGGATTTATTTGATAAGGTAGCAGGCTTTACTGCGGCTAAAGAAGCAATGGCGCTGGGGATTTATCCCTATTTCCGCGCTTTAAGCGATTCTGAAGGGGTAACAGCCACTTTTGAAGGCAAAGAAGTGGTTATGATTGGGTCTAATAATTATCTTGGATTAACTACAGACCCACGAGTACGCAAGGCAGCGGCGGATGCGTTAGCTAAATATGGTACTAGTGTGACTGGCTCGCGTTTCCTTAATGGCACATTGGAACTTCATTTAGAACTAGACCGTCGTTTAGCACAATTTGTTGGCAAAGAGGCAGCAATTGTCTTTCCTACTGGCTATCAGGCAAATGTAGGTGTCATCAGCGCTTTAATCGGGCGGGAAGATGTGGTTGTGCTGGATAAGGAAGCCCATGCGAGTATTGTCGATGGCGCTTTGATGAGTCATGGTACGATTAAACGTTTCCGCCACAATGACCTGAAACATCTTGAAACAGTGCTGGGCAATCTATCGTCCGATGCGCGCGCGCTAGTGGTTGTAGATGGCGTTTATAGTATGGCGGGCGATATATGCCCCTTGCCAGAAATCATTCAGATTTGTAAAAAATATGGCGCAAGATTATTGGTAGATGATGCTCATGGTATCGGGGTGACGGGCAAGGGGCGCGGCACAGCAGCGCACTTCGGCTTAACGGATGAAGTCGATTTGATTATGGGTACGTTCAGCAAGAGCTTTGCGTCGATTGGCGGCTTTATTGCTGGCGATGCCGATGTCATTCACTATATTCAACATCACGCGCGTTCGCTAATTTTCTCGGCAGCCCTACCTGCACCCAACGCTGCAACTGTATTGGCGGCACTGGATATTATTGAAAATGAGCCTGAGCGCGTAGAACAACTGTGGGAAAATGCGGAATATATGCGCAACGGCTTAAAAGAACTAGGCTACAATATTGGCGCCAGCAACACGCCGATTATTCCAGTGATTATTGGCGAGCGATACCGTACAGTTTTGACATGGGCGGCGCTCATTGAAGAAGGGGTTTATACGAACCCAGTAGTGCCGCCAGCAACGCCGCCAAATGGCAGCTTACTCCGCACTAGCTATACTGCAACCCATCGCAAAGAGCATTTGGATCGTGCATTACAGGGTTTTAAGCTTGTCGGCGAACGGCTTGACCTCATCCCTGCAAGTGACGCGGTCTAGAGCACGATAGCAATCAAACAAAAGCAAAAAGGGTGTGGGCTGATGAAAACCCGCACCCTTTTCATTTGGCATTGCGATTAGATTAATCCGCGCTCACTTCTGTTGGCTCTGGTTGGCGGCGCCCAATTCGTGTGAGGCGGTCGTGAATTGGGCTTAGCAAGCTATAGGCCACAGGGACAACGATTAAGGTGAGCAGCGTGCTACTGAGCGCACCGCCAATAACGGCTGTCCCCATTTCTGCGGCGATAATCGCCCCCTCTGATAGACCAACAGCAAGCGGCACAAGGGCGATAATCGTGGCAAGTGCGGTCATAAAGATGGGACGCATACGGCGGCTGCCCGCTTCCATCAGGGCATCGTGAAGATTCATGCCGCGCTCTTTGCGATTAGAGCTGACGCGGTCAATAAGCACTACTGCGTTGGTGATAACGATGCCAAGCAACATGAGCAAGCCAATCATGGCCGAAACATTGAGTTGGCGGTCTGTGATAGCTAGTGCCAATGCCGCACCAAAGGGCGACACAACTAAGCTAAACATCAAGGCAATCCAGTAGATTAGCGAATTGAAGGTGAAGACAAGAATCGCCATAATGATGACAATGGCAATCACAATTGCCTTAAATAGCCCGGCAAAGCCTTCGGTTTGCATTTGCGAGTCGAAGCCTTGTGAGACTTGGATGCCGTCTGGCAGCTCTTCAAGGGATTCAATAGCTTGGATGGCTTTTTTCGTGACGCCAAAGGTATCTTTCGTCTCTAGCTCTGCTGAATAACTGAGCGCGGCTTGGCCATTGATGCGGATGAAGGTTTGTGGGCCATCGCCAGAATCGCCAACGCTATCAAGGCTACTGGTCACGTTCGCTAAGCCTTCAATGTTACTCAGCGTTTCAATAATGAGGTCGTTATAGGCTTCTAGCGTCTGCTGGTCTGCCCCAGATACGACAAGTTCAAAACCGCCAAACCCGGAATCGGTGAGAGAACCGCCAGATACAACGACGTTCTCCTCGCCAAAGATGGGGACAGCAATTTCTTCACGGATTTGCTTGGTCAGTTCATCGAGCCGCTCGCGGTCTTGGATGCCAAGAACAATATTGGCGATATTCTCAGAGATACTAGCACCACGAAGCAGGGTACTAAAGCCTAAACCGCCTTGACCAACTACAACTTGAACAGTGGTGATTTCATCGGGGAATTGCTCGTTAATAGCTGCCTCGAACTGGCGCACTAAAGCATCGGTTTCGGTAATACGTGTACCGGGCGGCAGGCTGACATTTACCGAGATTTGCGGCTCGCCGAATTCTGGCAAGAAAGCAAAAGGGCGGCTTACAAGCAATAGCAGCCCGATAACCATAGAGATAAGGGCAAGGGCAATAACCACCCATTTGTTGAAATTGCGCGCTAATGACCAGCGCAGAACCGGCACATAGAGCCGTTGCAGCGAAGATTCTTGCTCTTCGGGGACTTGGTCAACATCGATGAAGAACGATGCCAAAACAGGCACAACTGTAATCGCCACGATAAACGAAGACATTAGGGCGTATGTCACAGCAAGACCAAAGGGCAGGAAGAATTCGGACACGATGCCGCCGGTTAAACCTAGCGGCAGGAAGACAACAACCGCGATTAATGTCGCCGAGAAGATAGCCTGCGAAACGTCGCGCGTGCCCTCAAGAATCGCCTCACGTTTGCTTTGGCCACTTTGCATTTGGCGGAAGATGTTCTCTAGCACAACGATGGAATCATCTACAATGCGACCTACGGCTACAGTGATGCCAGAAAGGGTCATCAGGTTGAGCGTTAAGTCTGTGGGGAAGATGCGCAAGATAAACGCCGCAATTGGCTGGTCAGCCACACCGCCTAAAGCAGCATGAATGATTGGAGGTAGCCATGCCATCAGGGCCAGGGTGGCAAAGATGGACAAGGGAATACTGACAGCGATGACGAGCGTGCTACGGACAGAGGGTTCGGGCAGATGGATGCGCGGTATAAGTGCTATCAAACCGGCAATAAAACCGAGCAATAGCAACACGCGGACAACCGTATCCATGCTATCGAACGCGGCTTTTACGTCTCCGCCAACAGCCTCAAGGTTAGAGACAAGCAGGACAACAAACACTGCGGCAAAGCCAAAGACCATTGTGAAACCAGCCAAACGGCGGGAGTGCGCTTTCCATGTACCGCCGCTCAGGAAGATGAGGATGACGATAATGGCGAAGACAGCGCCCAACGTGCCTTCGCGGACAACGCCCTCAATGGACTGGCGCACGAAGCTGGCGGTTTCAAAGGCGACGGCAATATCAATGTCATCATTACGCTCGTTGATGTCATCGAGAACCGCTTTAATCTGGTCATAGGCCTCGACAGTATTTGTTTCTGCCGATTTGAAAACGGTCAGTTGGAGGCTCGCGCCACCATTCATGCGGGTAATAGCCGCAGTAGGGACGAACACCTCACCGCCGCGGGCAGCACGGTCTTGAACAGGCTGGGGCAAAGCAGCGAGAACATCTTCTGATAGATTTTGTAATCCACGCACATCGAGACGATTGAGCCATTCGGGGTCACGTTCAACAATATACTGAACCGCTTCTATAGTGAGGCCACCGAAAAGCTGCGGTGCAGCGGCAACGCCCCGCGGGCTACTAAAAATGCTGTTCATGAAGTCAGTTGGCCCAGTGAACGGGAAGTTCGATGGAAAGCGGAAGAAATCATCTGCTGTATTCAGTTCGATGTTGTAGAACGCGCCTACAAACTGCCACATATCGTTTAGGGCGGGGGCGTCGGGGTCTGCTGGTGGTATATCCGTAGCGTACAGTTCGGCTAAGGCAGTCGCAGCGGAAGGCATATCGCCCGATGCTATGGCGTTAAGCTGTTTGGCAACGGATTCACCCTGTGCTGCAATGACTTCTGGTGGTAAAGCGGCGATGGTTTCTGCGGAGAGTTTTAGCAAAACATCGCTGTCTAAGGTGTCGTAGAAGTTGGGTTCATGGATGCTGAAATAGCGCAGTATAACGGGGGTTAGGCTATCGAAGAGGCGCACCTCGTAGCCTTCGAAGCGCTCTGGCACATTCGCATTGATGGTGTTGAGCACTTGCGCGGCGCTACCATCGCCGAAAGCGACAATATCCGCTGCTGTGCGTAACGACATATCGCCAAGCTCTGGCTGTTGGGCGAGCGTGTTCCAAACGTCATCAAGCGGCGGCGCATAAGCGGGTAATTGTAGCACTTGGTCTGGCAAGCGATTGAATACTGCTGGGTCAAGGTTGGAGACAAAAGAGGGGTCATGTTCAGCGATGAACGCATAAGCATCCGTACTGATACAGCCCAAGAGCATTTGGCCAAAATCGAAGTTGCCGCCAGCCAAATCAAACAGCCCTACCCCACATTCGCTAAGCGCGGCGACTAATTCCTGCGTGTCAAAAGCGGTTAAATCGAAACCGCCCGCATCGCCACCTTCGCCGCCACTAAACGCAACGAGTTGCTCTGGGTTGGCCATCGCGTTAAAGAAGAACGAACCGCTAAGGGTATCTGTGCCTAATTGTTCGGCCAGTTCGGGCGGCAGTTGAATAGCGATTAAATCATCGGCAGTATCTAGCTCTATCCCCATAAATGATGAGGCGATGAGGTTAAGAATTTGCGGGAGTGCGGGGCCTTCGGGAATATCCTCAGTCTGCTGCGATCCCGTTTGCGCAGATTCATCAGTAGGGGTTTCTGTTGGTGTCGCAGCGTTAGTTTCGTCTGTTTGAGTTGCATCAGATGATGAGGCAGAAGCCTTCTGTGTGCTGAAAACGTTAAAAACGGCGACAGGGATGTCTGCAAAGCTAAAGGTAATGATTTGCGGTGGTTGAATGCGCCAAGCAGCAGGCAGCGGGACGGGGGGAGGCGTGACTGAACGTCCGGTAATGCTCTTCGCCAGTGCTGCGGCAGCCAAAGCATCGCGGGTGAAGCCATCGAGATTGTCGATAAATTCATCGGGCAAGGCGGCAAAAACATCTGGAGACATAGCAGCCAGATGTTTGGCCTCAAAATATTGGACTAGGGTCGGGTCAATAGCCAGCATTTGCTGGATTACTTCTGGAGAAAGGTCATCTGTTTGGCCAAGCGCGCCAACGATTTCACCCTCTAGCGCAAAATCGTTGAGGACAGAGGCCACGCTACGGGTTATACCGCCACCAACCTCTAAAAGGTCGGTTACGTTTGAGAAATGCTCTTGTTGCCAACTATCGGGTAAGGCAGGGGGAGCATCCGGGATGGTGTAATCTAAGGAAGAGAATTGGGCGACAGCGTCATCATTCAAATCGCCAACATCGAGCTTGTCCGAGATAACTTCCCAAACTTGGGGCGAAAGGTTGAGCAGCAAGCTCTTCGGCTCAACATCGGCTAAAGCGACATCTACAGAAGCCTCGTCACCCGGCAGCACTTGCCCACCACGAACTTGGGCATTGGCAACAACATCTAAAGTCCGAAGCTGGGGCAGCACTTCCTGTTCAACGAGGCGCTGGAGCGCATTCTTAGCGCTATCACCCATATCAAGTTGGTTAGCGAGATAGGCTAACACTTCTTGAGTGGTTGCATCGCTCAAGTGTTGCCAGACTTCTGGTGAAAGTTGGAAGAGGAAGTTGGGGTCTTCTTCCGCGATATAGATAAGCGCCTCAGCGGGCACGTCAGCCAGTAAGCGGGCGGCAAAAGCGGCAGGGTCTTCGTCAGTAGGCGCTTGTAAACGACGTACAGGTAGCCAAATGCCGTTTAGGACATCTTGAATTTCATCTCTCAGACGTTCCTGACTAATGCTGAAATCGTTACTGGCGGTAATAAAAGCGCCGAAGGCTCCGGTGGTCGTCGATTCAACATTGACAATATCGGGTAATTCGGCAAGTTCAGCTTCGATACGTTCGGTCAATACATTCAAGACTTGCTCACTGGACATGCCAGATACCTGAGCAAGGATGAACGTTGAAGGGAGTTCAATCGCAGGTAAAAGCTCTTGTTTGAGCTGTGACCAAGCCACAGCGCCAAGCGCCATAACCGCTACAATTGCCGCTACGGTGATGAAGCGAAATCGTAGGGATAATCGGGTGAAAAAAGCAAACAGCGGTTTCATAAGCAGGTACTCCCACTTCAATTAGGCAAGGATACACGTACATGTATAGCTGATGAATTGTTCCAACTTTCTCAATTAAAGCACAAATTTTGAGGGACTAAAATATAGGGTGTGGGGAAAATCAACAAAAATAGACAATGTGTCGAATAGTGAATTTTGTGTATTGAAACACAGTTTGCAAGGAAGTGGCCATTGTGAAAGGAATTTTTGAGTTTTCCCTTGACAAATGGGGGGGGGAATGCTATCCTTCACGACGTAATCTAGGGGGCGTGGTGTAGCGGTTAACATACTGGCCTGTCAAGCCAGAGATCGCGGGTTC